>NZ_JBEYFC010000309.1:0-10824 GCF_040634175.1 Streptomyces sp. NPDC007162 | reverse complement strand
GACGTCACCGACCCCGACTGGGCAACCGACAGCTGGATGCCCCAACTCGTCGACTACGCGCGTGCCAAGGGCGTCGGGATCATCGTCTGGATCCACCAGCGCGACCTCGACACCCCCGAGGAACGCGCCCAGTGGCTGCCTACGCTGCAACGCTGGGGCGTCAAGGGCGTCAAGATCGACTTCATGAACTCCGAGGCGCAGTCCATGTTCCAGTGGTACGACACGATCCTCGCGGAGACCGCCGCCCACCACCTGATGGTCGACTTCCACGGCGCCACCCTCCCCAAGGGCATCCAGCGCACCTGGCCCCAGGTGATGACCATGGAGGCGGTCGGCGGTGAGGAGAAGCGCACCAACACCGCCGTCCACCTCACCACCCTGCCCTTCACCCGCAACGTGATCGGCTCCATGGACTTCACCCCCGGCGGGTTCCAGCGGGTCGGCCAGCGACCGGACTCCGACGCCGCCGAGCTCGGGCTCACCGTCGCCTACGAGTCCGGGCTCCAGATGTTCGCGGGCACCCCCGAGTCGTACGACCAGCGCCCCCTCGCACGGGACTTCCTGGACCAGGAGCCCGCGGCCTGGGACGACACCCGGCTGCTGGCCGGCAGCCCCGGGCAGGAGGCCGTGCTCACCCGACGCAGCGGGGACCGCTGGTTCCTGGGCGGGGTGTACGCGGGCGCCGCCCGCACGGCTGCCGTGCCGCTGACGCTCGGCCCCGGCCGCTGGCTGGTGCAGACGATCCGCGACGGCGCCGACGGGCTCGTGCAGGACCGTCAAGTGCTGCGCGACGGACAGGAGTTGAGCGTCGACGTGGTGGCGAACGGCGGTTTCGCGGCCATCGCCTGCCGCTGGCGGCCGGGCATCACCACCTGCTACCGCTGAGCGTGCGCCCCGCTACCGCTGAGCGCGCACCGCCTCGCGGCGGGCATCGAGCAGCAGCCTGAGCGTGCCCGCCGTGGACGGCGACGCGGAACCGCGCAGCACCCCGGTACCGCGGGCCAGTACGGCCTCCGCCGTCATCAGCTCGATCTCGATGAGGGCCCGCACCATCGGCCGGTGGGGTGCCGGCATCAGTGCCAGCACCTCCCGGCCCGACCGGAGATCCGCGCGGGCCCTGTCGACCTCCTGCTCCACGAGGGAACGCAGCCCGGCGGAGGCCCGGCCGGCCGCCAGGTCCGCCACCGTGACCGAGAACCGCTTCAGCGTCTCCCCCGGGATCCCCGGATGCCCCTCCCGCAGGTCCTCGGCCAGGTCGTTGACGAAGTCCAGCCGCTGACTTCCGTCGATGAGCGTGCGGCACCCGGCCCGGTAGCGTCCGTCGGCGTCGCTCTCGGGTCCCAGCAGACCGGCGATCGGCAGGAAGGCGGGGAGCGAATAGGCGTCCACGTAGGCCTGGTAGTCGGCCTCCGTCGCGAAGCCGTCGAACCCCAACTCGGCGGCCGCGGTGGTCAGATACGTCTCCACGGCCGCCCGGTGCCGTGGGAACGCGGAGACGGTGTGCAGCAGGGTGCGGATCAGCGGATCGTCACTGGTCCCGGTCTCCAGCGCGGCGCGCACCCGCTCCTCCCAGGCGGCCCAGGCCGCCGCCCGCCCCGGTTTCGGGCCGGAGTCCAGGAGGACGTCCCCGTGGTGCATCACGGCCGTCGCGGCGATCACGTGGGGCAGTACGGCGGCCGGCAGCAGCACCCGGCAGGCCAGGTAGGCGCTGCGCCGGTACCGCCGCACCGTCCGCCGCTGGGCGCCGTAGTCCCGGCGCAGTCCCGGGTCGGTGATGCCTGCCGCGGTCAGGGTCTTGTTCCACGTGCTCACCGGACGATCGTAGAGCGCGCCGCGGACCACCCGGCGGCCGGCCGTCAACCGTCAGCTCGGGAAAGGGACGTCAGGAACTCCAGGAGCGCCGCGTTCACCTCGTCCGGGCGCTCCTGCTGGGTCCAGTGCCCGCAGCCCGCCAGCTTCAGCGGCTCGCGCACCAGGTTCGGCATCAACTCCGGCAGGCGGGCGATGAGTTCGGGCGTGCCCGGAAACGCCGGGACGATGTCACGGTCACCGTAGACGTACAGCGCGGGCGGGGTGACGACGGCGCCCTGCCAGGGGGCGGTGAGTTCCCAGTTGCGATCGAGGTTGCGGTACCAGTTCAGGGCGCCGGTGAAGCCCCGCGAGAAGCTCTCGGTGAGCGCGTCCAGATCGGCCTCGGTGAACCAGCCGGGCAGCGTCTCGGGGTCGGGCAGGTCCGCGAGCCAGCCGCGCTCGGGGTCGACGAGCGGCTGCCGGATCCCATCGCCGTGGGCGTCACCGGCCCCCATGGTGAAGAACTTCCGCAGCGTGGTGCGCGGGTCGCGGCCGAACTCGGCGTCCGCGACCCCGGGACGGTCGAAGTAGTTCCAGTAGAAGCGGCCGCCGAACCTCTCGTCCATGGCCTTCAGCGGCGGCCGCTCACCCCGGAACGGCGGCGGCACGCTCAGCCCGGCCACCCCGCGCACCAGGTCCGGCCGCAGCAGCGCGGTGTGCCAGGCCACCGGCGCGCCCCAGTCGTGCCCGACGACGAACGCCCGCTCCTCGCCCAGTTCCCGGATCAGCCCGACGACGTCGCCGACCAGATGGAGGATGCTGTACGCCTCGACGTCCTCGGGGTGGTCGCTGCCGCCGTACCCGCGCTGGTCGGGGGCGACCACCCGGAACCCGGCCGCGGCCAGCGGACCGAACTGGTGCTGCCAGGAGTGCCAGGACTCGGGGAAGCCGTGCAGGAGCACGACCAGCGGACCGGAACCCTGCTCGGCGATGTGCAGCCGGATCCCGTTCACGTCGATCATTCGATGCTGGACCATGTGCACGAGCGTACGCGCAATGATCTTCCTGTGGCGCCCCGACCCGGCGCCGGGAAACGCCCCGGCTCAGTGGCCTTCCGCCGTCTGCCGGGTGGGCCTCCCCGACGCCCAGAACACCACTCCGAGCAGCATGAACCCGACCAGCGGGACCAGCTCCGTCAGCAGGTACTTCCAGCGCTCGGCGTAGCTCCAGCCGTCCGGTGCGTAGCCGGCGCCGAACCAGTGGTCGCCGAGCCCGGGCGCGACCAGTTGTACGCTCGCGAACAGGATGAGCAGGGTGAGGACCGTGCTGATGAGCCGGGGGAGCGGGCTGCGGTACGGGCGGGGCGTGTCCGGGTACTTGCGGCGCAGCACCGGCAGCGCCGGGAAGATGCCCAGGTAGCTGACGAGGGTGGTGGACACCGCGAGCCCGAGCACCGCGCCGAAGAGCTTGGCCGCGCTGCCGTTGGTCAGCTCGTGGGCCAGGACCAGGACCGCGGTGGAGACGAGACCGCTGAGGACGTTGACCCGCACCGGGGTGCCGAACCGGCTGGAGATGACGCCGAGGAAGCGGGGGGCCGCGCCGTCGTAGCCGGAGACGGCCAGGGCGCGGTCGGAACCCATGATCCAGGTGACGCCGGAGGACAGCACGGTGAGGATGAACATGATCGCGGCCAGGTCGCCGAGCACGGAGCCCGCCCCGCTGAGCGTGGCGGTGCCGTCGGCGGCGACGTGCCCGCCGTACACCGTGAAGACCTGGCGCAGCGCGTCGACGAACCCGCCGAGGCCGGTGATCGCCTTGACCGGCAGGACGAGCAGGATGCCGAGGATCGGCAGCGCGTACAGCAGCACCGAGAGGACGGCGCTGCGGAAGATTCCGTAGGGCACGTCCTTCTGCGGGTCCGTCATCTCGTCGCCCGCCGTGTTGGGCAGCTCGAAACCGACGTAGTTGAACATCAGCACCGGCACCAGGGCGACGAAGCCCGCATAGCTCGGCGAGAAATCGCTCACCCCGAAGCCGTGCAAACCGTGCTGTACGCCGTACACCACGACCGTCACCGTGAACAGGCCGAGCAGCAGGAACCGGCTCCAGGCGCCGATGGTCGGGATCCACTTGCCGATGTCGAAGGAGAGGATCGCGGCGAGCACGCCCACCCAGACGAAGACGAGCGTGAAGGCGTAGAAGGCCGGGGTGCTCAGGTCCTTCCCGCCGTTGAAGAAGGTGGTGTACGCCGTGACGGCGGAGACGGCGAGGGTGCCGCCCAGCCACACCGGGTTGGTGATCCAGTACAGGAAGTTGTTGACGGCCCCGGCGAGGCGTCCGAAGGCCCGGCTGGTCCAGATGTAGGGGCCGCCCTCCTCGGCGAAGGCGGCCCCGAGCTCGGCGATCAGCAGCGCCGACGGCACGAAGAAGACCACGGCCAGCACGATCAGCCAGGTGAACGCCTCGGCACCGCGGGCGGCCACGGCGCCGATGGTGTCCACGCCGACGATCGTGCACAGCAGGAAGAACAGGATGTCGAAGCGGCCGAAGTGCTTGCGCAGCTTCCGCCGTTCCGCCTGGGCCGCGGTCGTGGAGTCGACCGGGTCGGGAGCGAGAGGGCCAGCGGTCACCGGGGGCTCCAGCGTGCTTGGAGGAGGGGCGCGATTCGGCCAATGATCCGCCGCGCCGCAGCACGTCACAAGCGCTCGGGGTCAAGTCTTGACCATCGTTGCGTCACCCACGCCCGTCCGGAACCCGCCGGAAACCGCACCGCAACACCGGGCCCGCCGCTACGCGCTCCCGTCGCCCAGCAGCCGTCGGATGCCGCCCACCGCCGCCACGGTCAGCGCCGTCGTGGTCACGGCCGTCGCCGCGGGGTGCCGGGCCAGCGCGGCCTGCACGGAGCGCGGGTGGGACTGCTCGTCGAACTCGCCGTGCGCGCCGTGATCGGTGCCCGGCTCGGCGTCGGCCGGCGCGTAGAGGTTGCCGGAACCGGCCGGTGCCGGTGCGCCCGTCTGCTGGGAGCCGAAGCCGGTCCGTGCCAGGTAGCGGTCGAGCAGGGCCGGGGCGAGCCGGTTGGCCCAGATGGTCGCCGCGGTCGTGGCCCCGATGTAGCGCTGCTTGCGCTTCGGGTGGTCGGCGGCGTACAGGACGCCGCGGGCGGCCACCTCCGGCTGGTAGATCGGCGGCACGGGCTGCGCATGGCGGGGGAGGCGGGTGCGCACCCAGGAGAACTGCGGGGTGTTGACGGCGGGCATCTGGGCGACCGTGATGTTCACGTTGCTGCCCTGGTGCAGCAGTTCCACGCGGACCGACGAGGTGAAGCCGTTGATGGCGTGCTTGGCGGCGCAGTAGGCCGACTGGAGCGGGATCGCCCGCTCACCGAGCGCCGAGCCGACCTGCACGATCGTCCCCCGGTCCCGTGGAAGCATCCGGCCGAGGGCGGTCCGGGTGCCGTTGACGAAACCGAGGTACGTCACCTCGGTCACCCGCCGGTACTCCTGCGGGGTGATCTCGGTGAAGGGCGCGAACACGCTGGTGAAGGCGCAGTTGATCCACACGTCGATGGGCCCGAGGAGCCGTTCGGTGGCGTCGGCGACGGCCTCCAGCTGGGCGGGGTCCGCGGTGTCGGCCTGCTGGATCAGCGGGTGGCCGCCGCGTTCGGTGACCTCCTCGGCGGTCGCCTCCAGCCCGGCCTCGCCCCGGGCCACGAGCGCGATGCGGGCACCGCGCTCGGCGAAGAGCCGGGCCGTGGCCCGGCCGATACCGGCGCTGGCTCCGGTGATGACGACGACTTGCGACATGTCCCATTCCTTCGGTTCGTGAGAGCTTTCGTGAGTCTTCGCGCGCTCCGCTCCGTCAGCCGACGCGGTACGGGCGGGCCCGTTCGGCGTCGAGCGTGAGGCCCAGGCCGGGGGATCCGTCCCGGCCCGGGACCAGGGCGCCGCCCCGTGGACCGGGAGCGCCGTCGAAGAGCAGCCGCTCGATGCGGACGTGGTCGTGGAACCACTCCAGGTGCCGCAGGTTCGGCACCGAGGCCGCCGCGTGCGCGTGGGCGGCGGGCGCGCAGTGCCCCGAGATCTCCAGGCCATGGGCCAGCGCCAGCGCCGCCACCCGCAGCCAGACGGTGATCCCGCCGCAGCGGGTGACGTCCGCCTGGAGGCAGTCGACGGCCCCGGCGTCGAGCATGTGCCGGAAGTACGGCAGCGTGTAGCCGTACTCCCCGGCCGTCACGTCGGCCAAGACCCGGCCGCGGACCGCGGCGAGCGCGTCGAGACGGTCGGAGGAGACCGGCTCCTCGAACCAGGTCACGCCCTCCCCGTCCAGCGCCGCCGCCACCCGCACCGCCTGCTTCACGCCGTAGCCGCCGTTGGCGTCCACGTACAGCTCGGCCGCGTCGCCGATGCTCTCGCGGGCCCGGCCCACCCGCGCCAGGTCGCGTGCCTCGCGGCTGCCCCAGGACTCTCCGATCTTGATCTTGACCCGGGGGATGCCCTCCTCGTCCACCCAGCCCCGCAGCTGCCGGTCCTGCCGCTCGGCGTCGTACGTGGTGAAGCCCCCGCTGCCGTACACCGGCACGTCGTCACGGGCGGCGCCCAGCAGTTCCACCAGCGGGAGCCCGAGCAGCCGGGCCTTGGCGTCCCACAGGGCGATGTCGACGGCGGAGATCGCCTCGGCGGCGATCCCCGGCAGCCCGGCGTTGCGCACGGCACGCTGCATTGCCTCGTTGGCGCGCGGCACGTCGAGGGCCGGCAGGCCGGTGACCACTCCGGCGAGCAGGTCGTCGACGACCCGCGCGGCCGCCGCCGGGGCGTAGGTGTACCCGAGCCCCGTGACGTCCCCGCAGCGGACGGTGACCAGGACGAGCGTGGTGCTGTCCCAGGCGGCGGTCCCGTCCGCCTCGGGGGCGTCCGTCGGAACGGTGTAGACGGCGGTGTCCACCCGCTCGACGGCCGGCAGGTCGCTCACCGCCGGCCCGCTTCGTGCCGGTGCGGCAGGAACTCCTGCACCTTGGCCTTGAAGCCCTGGCGGACCATCGCGACCCGGTCGCTGTCGCCCTTGAGGACGGCGGCGGCCGCCGCCTCGATCTGGTCGAGGGTGGCGTGCGGCGGGATCGGCGGTACGGCCGGGTCGGTCACGAAGTCCAGCACACACGGCCGGTCGGCGGCGAGCGCGGCCTCCCAGGCGCCCTGCACCCCGCCCGGCTCGTCGATCCGCATGCCGGTCAGGCCCAGGGAGCGGGCGAAGTCGGCGTACCCGACGTCCGGGATGGACTGCGAGGGCAGGAACTGCGGGGCGCCCTCCATGGCCCGCATCTCCCAGGTCACCTGGTTCAGGTCCCGGTTGTTGAAGACGGCGACGATCAGCCGCGGATCCTCCCAGTCCTGCCAGTACTTGGCGATGGTGATCAGCTCGGCCATGCCGTTCATCTGCATCGCCCCGTCACCGACCAGGGCGATCGCCGGCCGGTTGCCGTGGGCGAACTTGGCGCCGATGGCGTACGGCACGCCCGGCCCCATCGTCGCCAGCGTCCCCGACAGCGAACCCCGCATCGCCCCGCCCAGCTTCAGGTGCCTGGCGTACCAGTTGGCGGCCGAACCGGAGTCGGAGGAGAGGATGACGTCGTCCGGGAGCAGCTCGCTGAGGGCATGGGCGACGTACTCGGGGTTGACCGGGTCGGCCGAGACGGCGGCCCGCCGGTCCATCACCTCCCACCAGTCCTTCACGTTGCTCTCGATCGTCTCCCGCCAGGACCGGTCCTCCATCTGGTCCAGCAGCGGCAGCAGCCTGCGCAGCGTGCGGGCGGCGTCGCCGACGAGGTTGACCTCGAAGGGGTAGCGCATCCCGACCATGTGCGGATCGATGTCGATCTGCACCGCCCGCGCGTTCCCGAAGGCCGGCAGGAACTGCGTGTAGGGGAAGGACGAACCGATGACGAGCAGGGTGTCGCAGTCGCGCATCATCTCGTACGACGGCCGGGTGCCGAGCAGCCCGATGGCGCCGGTGACGTAGGGCAGGTCGTCGTCGAGGGCGTCCTTGCCCAGCAGCGCCTTCGCGACCCCCGCGCCGAGCCGGTCCGCGACCTCCTTGACCTCCGTGCGGGCGCCGCGCGCGCCCTGTCCGATCAGGATGGCCGTCTTGCCGCCGGAGTTGAGCACGTCGGCGGCCCGCTGGAGGTCGCCGTCGTCCGGCACCGGCGCGTAGTGCGACATGCCGAGGCTGGACGGCACCATCTTGAAGGCGTGCTCGGGCGGCGAGTAGTCGAGTTCCTGCACGTCGGCCGGGATGATCAGGGCGGTCACCGAGCGGCGCGCCATGGCCGTGCGCATGGCCCGGTCCAGGACGTTCGGGAGCTGCTCGGGGACGGTGACCATCTCGCAGAAGTCCGAGGCGACGTCCTTGTACAGGCTGAGCAGGTCGATCTCCTGCTGGTAGGAGCCGCCCATGGCGCTGCGGTTGGTCTGCCCGACGATCGCCACCACCGGGACGTGGTCGAGCTTCGCGTCGTACAGGCCGTTGAGGAGGTGGACGGCGCCGGGTCCCGAGGTGGCGGCGCAGACGCCGACCCTGCCGGAGAACTTGGCGTAGCCGCAGGCCTCGAAGGCGGACATCTCCTCGTGCCGGGACTGGATGAACCGGGGCTTGTTCTCCGCGCGTCCCCAGGCCGCGAGCAGACCGTTGATGCCGTCGCCGGGGTAGGCGAAGACGTTCTCCACGTCCCACTCCCGCAGCCGCTGGAGGATGTAGTCGGAGACCTTCGTCGACATGTTCGACAACCTTTCCTGAAGTGGACGTGCGTGCGTCTGCGTGTGTCAGGGGCGGCGCAGCCGGCGTACGGCGCCGAACGCGGCCGCGGCCGCGAGGGTTCCGGCGGCGGCTGTGGTCGCCCACCGGGCCGTGCCGGAGGGTTCGGCGGGCCTGCGGGCCAGCCGCTCGGGGTGGTCACTGGGCACGGGGCCGTCGAGGGCGAGGGCCAGGGCCTCGGCCAGGTGCAGGGCCCGGCGTCCGGTGCCGCCCTGCTCGATCTGGGTGCGGCAGCTGAACCCGTCGGCCAGCACCAGACTGTCGGGAGCGGCCCCGCGCACCGCGGGCAGCACTCCCAACTCGCCGACGGCCATGGAGACGTCGTGATGCCCGCGCTCGAAGCCGAAGTTGCCGGCCAGGCCGCAGCAGCCCTCGTCGAGGACGTCCGCGTCCAGATGGGCACGGCGCATCAGTTCCCGGTCGGCGTCGAACTTCATGATCGCGTGCTGGTGGCAGTGGGTCTGCACGGTCGCCTGCCGGGTCAGGGACGGCGGCTGCCAGCCGTCGGGCGCGTGGTGGACGAGCTGCTCGGCGAAGGTGCGGGTCCGCCCGGCGAGCCGCTGCACGTCCTGGTCGTCGGGCAGCAGCTCGGGGGCGTCGGAGCGGAACACGGCCGTGCAGGAGGGCTCCAGGCCGATGACGGGGGTGCCCGCCTCCAGGTAGGGCGCCAGCACCCGCAGTGAGCGGCGCAACACCTTCTTGGCCACGGCCAGTTGACCGGTCGAGATCCAGGTCAGACCGCAGCACACGGGTGCCTCGGGCACGGCCACCCGGAATCCGGCGTCCTCCAGGACCCGTACCGCCGACATCGCGACCGAGGGGTGGAAGTGGTTGCTGAAGGTGTCCGGCCACAGCACCACGGTCGCCGGATCGGCCGGATCCGGCTGCTCGGTGCCGAGGGCGCGCCACCACTGCACGAAGGACCGCTCGGCGAAGACCGGGGGCTGCCGCTGCCCGGCCACCCCGGCGAGGGCCTTGCCGGCCTGGCCGAGCAGTGGCGCGTGCAACGCGTTGTTCGCCAACCTGGGCGCGTGTTCCGCCAGTTGCGCCCACAGGGGCAGCCAGCCCATCGAGTAGTGGGCGGCCGGGCGGGGACGCCCCGCGTAGTGGTGGGCGAGGAACTCCGCCTTGTACGTGGCCATGTCGACGCCGGTCGGACAGTCCGACTTGCAGCCCTTGCAGGCCAGACAGAGATCCAGGGCGTCCCGGACCTCCGTCGACCGCCAGCCGTCCTTGACCGCCGAGTCGGGGTGCCCGTCGAGCATCTCGAACAGCAGCCGCGACCGCCCGCGCGTGGAGTGCTCCTCCTCGCGGGTGGCCCGGTACGACGGGCACATCACGTCGCCCTTCAGGCTCCGGCAGTTGCCGATGCCGACGCAGCGCAGCACCGCCCGGGTGAAGGAGTGGTCGTCCTCCGGATACCCGAAGTGGGTACCGTGGGTGTCCGGCCGCCAGGTGGCCCCGAGCCGCAGCTGGCCGTCCACCGGATTCGGGTCGACGACCTTGCCGGGGTTCATCCGGTTGCCCGGGTCGAACAGCGCCTTGAGCTCGCCGAAGGCACCGACCAGCCGCTCCCCGAACATCCGGGTCAGCAGCTCGCCCCGGGACTGTCCGTCGCCGTGCTCGCCCGACAGCGAACCGTCGTAGGAGGCCACCAGGTCGGCGGCCCGTTCCAGGAAGCGCCGGAAGTGCGCGACACCCTCGGCGGTCTTCAGCCCGAACGGGATCCGGGTGTGCACACACCCCTGCCCGAAGTGCCCGTACAGCGACGGGTGGTCGTAGTCGAACTCCTCGAACAGCTTCTTCAGGTCCCGCAGGTAGTCGCCGAGCCGCTCGGGCGGCACCGCCGAGTCCTCCCAGCCCTCCCAGGTCTCCCGGTCGTCCGGCGGCCGCGCGGTCACCCCGAGCCCGGCTTCCCGCGCCTTCAGCATCTTCTGCTCGCGCTGCGGGTCGTCGGAGAAGGCCACCGAGGAATCCTTCTCCGACCGGCCGATCGACTTCAGCAGTGCGTGCGCCTGCGCGTCGACCTCCTCCTGGCTGTCCCCGGTGAACTGCACCAGCAGCCAGCTGTCCGCCTCCGGCAGCACCCGCAACGATTCCAGGTAGGCGTGCTCCTCGCGCATCAGTTCCGCCATCCACACCAGCGGCCTGCCGCGCGGCGCCGACACCCCGGACTTCGGCGACGGGAGCCCCGAGTGGTTCGCCGCCAACCGCCTCAAGAGCTTCACC
>NZ_JBEYFC010000308.1:0-10843 GCF_040634175.1 Streptomyces sp. NPDC007162 | reverse complement strand
GGCGGTCGAGTAGATCTTCCGGCCGGCCACGGCGACGACCTCGGCCGCCAGGTGGAGCGTGCTGCCCACGGGCACCAGCCGACAGGCAGGAGGTGCACCGAGTCGGCTTCGTGAACCTCTCCGGTCAGGGCCTCCCGGTGAGCAGCGGCCGGACGACCGTCCGGACGTCGGCCGCGGTGAGCGGGCTCAGATACCGCGCGGCGATCTTTCCGTCGCGGTCCACGAAGAGGGTGTAGGGCAGCGCCTGCGCCTTGTATCCCCTGGGCAGGCGGAGCAGCTGACGGCTCGCGGGATCGTGCAGGCTCGGGTAGGACAGCCGGTGCTCCTCCTGGAACGCCCGCCCCTTGTCCCGGCGGGCGTCCATGTTCACGCCGAGCACCTGGACGCCCTCGGCCGCCAGCTCCCGCTGTGCCTTCGACAGTTCGGGCGCCTCGGCCCGGCAGGGACCGCACCAGGACGCCCAGACGTTCAGCACGACGACCTCGCCCCGGTAGTCGGCGAGCCGGACCGGGCGGCCGTCCAGGTCCTCGCCCGTGAGGTCGGGGGCGGTCTGCCGGTCGGCGGCCGCCACCCGGACCAGCGGCGACACGGGAGAGGCAGCCGTCTCCCGCGGGGGCGAGCACGCGGCCGACGGGACGGCGATCAACAGGGCGAGCAGCGGTAACCAGCGGTGGACTGTCACGGCCGCCGAGTATCGCAGGGGGCGGTGACCGGGCCCGCACCCCGGGTGGCCGATACTGGGACACATGGCTTACGACGATCTTCGCTCCCTGCTCCGGGCACTGGAACGCGAGGGCGACCTCAAGCGTGTCAAGGCCGAGGTCGACCCGTATCTGGAGGTCGGGGAGATCGTCGACCGGGTCCAGAAGGCCGGCGGCCCGGCGCTCCTCTTCGAGAACGTCCGCGGCTCCGCCATGCCGCTGGCGATGAACGTCTTCGGCACCGACCGCAGGCTGCTGAAGGCCCTCGGCCTGAAGTCGTACGGCGAGATCTCCGAGAAGATCGGCGGGCTGCTGCGCCCCGAACTCCCGCACGGGTTCGTCGGGGTGCGGGAGGCGTTCGGGAAGCTCGGCGCGATGGCGCACGTACCGCCGAAGAAGGTGAAGGCCGACAGCGCGCCCGTGCAGGAGGTCGTCCTCCAGGGCGACGAGGTGGACCTCGACCAGCTGCCCGCCCTGTTCACCTGGCCGCAGGACGGCGGCTCCTTCTTCAACCTCGGGCTCACCCACACCAAGGACCCGGAGAGCGGGATCCGGAACCTGGGTCTCTACCGCCTCCAGCGCCACGACCGGCGCACCATCGGCATGCACTGGCAGATCCACAAGGACAGCCGCAACCACTACCAGGTGGCGGCGCGGCGCGGCGAGCGCCTGCCGGTCGCGATCGCCTTCGGCTGCCCGCCCGCCGTGACCTACGCCTCCACCGCACCGCTGCCCGGCGACATCGACGAGTACCTGTTCGCCGGGTTCGTCGCGGGCAAGCGGATCGAGATGGTCGACTGCAAGACCGTCCCGCTCCAGGTCCCGGCGCAGGCGGAGGTCGTTCTGGAGGGCTGGCTGGAACCGGGCGAGATGCTGCCGGAGGGCCCCTTCGGCGACCACACCGGTTTCTACACCCCGCAGGAACCCTTCCCGGCGCTGACCATCGACTGCGTGACGATGCGCCGCCGCCCCCTGCTCCAGTCGATCGTCGTCGGCCGCCCCCCGACGGAGGACGGCCCGCTGGGCCGCGCCACGGAGCGCTTCTTCCTCCCCCTCCTGAAGATCATCGTCCCGGACATCGTGGACTACCACCTCCCCGAGTCCGGCGGCTTCCACAACTGCGCGATCGTCTCGATCGACAAGAAGTACCCGAAGCACGCGCAGAAGGTCATGCACGCGGTCTGGGGGGCGCACATGATGTCCCTCACCAAGCTGATCGTGGTCGTCGACTCCGACTGCGACGTGCACGACCTGCACGAGGTCTCCTGGCGGGCCCTCGGCAACACCGACTACGCCCGCGACCTCACCGTCGTCGAAGGCCCCGTCGACCACCTCGACCACGCGTCCTACCAGCAGTTCTGGGGCGGCAAGGCGGGCATCGACGCGACGAAGAAGTGGCCCGAGGAGGGCTACACCAGAGACGGCGGCTGGCCGGACATGGTCCTTTCGGACCCGGATACGGCGGCGAAGGTCGACCGCCGCTGGAAGGAGTACGGCCTGTGAGCTCCGCCTCCGCAGCACTCCCGCAGCCGGGACGCACCAAGGCGTTCCTCCGCCTGGTGATGATCGAGCACTCGGTCTTCGCGCTGCCCTTCGCGTACATCGCCGCGCTGACCGCGATGTTCGAACTGGACCGGAACATCCACTGGGCGCGGCTGCTCCTGGTCACCATCTGCATGGTCGGCCTGCGGACGTTCGCGATGGCGGTCAACCGGATCATCGACCGCGAGATCGACGCCCGGAATCCCCGCACCGCCCACCGTGAGCTGGTCACCGGTGCGATGAGCGTGAAGCACGCCTGGACCGGCGCGCTGATCGCGGTGGCGGTCTTCCTCGGCTCGGCGGCCCTGCTCAACCCCCTGTGCCTGGCGCTCGCGCCGGTCGCCGTCATCCCGATGGTCGTCTACCCCTACGGCAAGCGGTTCACGAACTTCCCGCAGGCCATCCTCGGCCTCGCGCAGGCCATGGGCCCGATCGGCGGCTGGCTGGCGATCACCGGCGAGTGGTCCTGGGACGCCGTGATCCTGGGCCTCGCCGTGGGCATCTGGATCGGCGGCTTCGACCTGATCTACGCCTGCCAGGACGTCGAGACCGACCGCGAGATCGGCGTCCTGTCGGTCCCGGCCCGCTTCGGCATCCCGGCGGCGATCCGGGCGGCACGGGTCTGCCACGCGATCGTCACGGCCCTGTTCGTCTGGTACGCGGTGGAGACGCACGCGGGCGTCTTCTTCTGGCTGGGCCTGGTGATCGTGGCCGGTGCCTTCCTCTACGAGCACTCCATCGTCCGCCCGCACGACCTCTCCCGCCTCAACCGCGCCTTCTTCTCGACGAACGGTTTCATCGGCATCAGCCTCTTCGTCTGCGCCCTGATCGACCTGCTGATGCGAGGGCTCTCGGTGTAGCCCCTTCGAGTGGCGACGATCGGATGGCCGGTCGGAGGGGCCTCCACCGGCCACGTTGTCCGACGTCCGCGCCGCGGCGGGGACGATCCGAGGGCGATTCCCGTGAACGAGTTCACGGTCACGTGCTCCCCGCCCGCGCGGGGATCGTTCCCGGGCCGCGGCCCCGTCCTGAACACGATGGGGCTCGCCGGTACGCTCGTGGTGTGAACGCAGGAGAAACGCAGCGCGTGCCTTGGATCGTGGGGGTGTCCGGGGCGTCCGGTACGCCCTATGCCGCCGCCGTGCTGCGAGCCCTGCTGGACGCGGGCGAGAGCGTCGACCTGGTGGTCAGCCGGGCCTCGCGGCTCACGCTGCTGGACGAGACCGGGATCTCCTTCCGGGACGCGCACTGGCGCCAGGACCTGGGGGAGTGGCTGGCGCGGGGCGCCGACGGCAAGCCGGACACCTTCGAGACCGACCTGACGCGGGTGCGGTACTGGAGCGCCGGTGACCTGGCCGCCGGGCCGTCCTCGGGGTCGTACCCGGCCAAGGGCATGCTGATCGTGCCGGCGTCCACCGCCGCCGTCGCCGGGGTCGCCCTCGGGCTCTCCAAGGACCTGCTCCAGCGGACGGCCTCCGTCACCCTCAAGGAGCGCCGCCCGCTCGTCGTGGCCGTCCGCGAGACTCCCCTGGGCGGCCAGACCCTGCGCCACCTCGTCTCCCTGGACGACCTGGGGGCGGTCGTCGTCCCCGCCTCGCCGGCCTTCTACGCGGGCGCCACCCACATCCAGGACCTGGTCGACTTCGTCGCCGGACGCGTACTGGACGCCGCGGGCGTCGGACACCGGCTCTACCGCCGCTGGGAGGGCGACCTCGGCGGCGGCGCGGGCAAGTAGCGGTACCTCAGCACCACCTCTCATTGACTCCGGAACTTTCAGCGGAAGGCTTCGATCGCATGGACGCCGTGGACAGGCAGCTCATCCAGGCCCTGAGGGAGAACGGCCGGGCCTCGTACGCTGAGCTGGGCCGTCTCGTCGGACTGTCGGGACCCAGCGTCACCGACCGCATCAACCGGCTGGAGGCGGCCGGTGTCATCACCGGCTACCGGGCCACCGTGAACGCGGCCTCGCTCGGGCTCGGCGTGATCGCCCTGATCGGCATCTCCCTCTCCGACGCGGCCGACCACGAGGACGTGGCCCAGCGGCTGCGGGACCTGCCGGAGATCGAGGACTGCTGGTTCATCGCCGGCGACGACTCCTTCATGCTCAAGGTGCGGTCGACGGACGTCGACGGCCTGGAGAAGACCATCCGGCGGCTGTCCGGCACGAAGGGCGTGTCCCGTACCCGTACCACGATCGTGCTGTCCACGAAGTGGGAGAACCGGGTCGGGGAACTGCCCGAAGAGGTCTAGCCGTACGGTTGTCAGGGTCTTCTGGGGGAGTCTTCCGAGAAAGGTGTGGGAATGGACGTCGGGCTCAAGCGTGAGCTGGAGGAGAAGGTCAGGGCCGGTGAGCGGCTGACCCGCGAGGACGGCATCGCGCTGTACGAGTCGGACGACCTGGCCTGGCTGGGCGGTCTCGCCCACGAGGTGCGCACCCGCAAGAACGGTGACGTCGTCCACTTCAACGTCAACCGCCACCTCAACATGACGAACGTGTGCACGGCGTCCTGCGCGTACTGCTCGTTCCAGCGCAAGCCGGGCGAGAAGGACGCGTACACGATGCGCATCGAGGAGGCGGTGAAGCTCGCGAAGGCGATGGAGGGCGAGAACCTCACCGAGCTCCACATCGTGAACGGCCTGCACCCCAACCTGCCGTGGCGCTACTACCCGCGCTCGCTCAGGGAACTCAAGGCGGCGCTGCCGAACGTCTCGCTGAAGGCGTTCACGGCGACGGAGATCCACCACTTCGAGACGATCTCCGGGCTGTCCGCCTCCGAGATCCTCGACGAGCTGATCGACGCGGGCCTGGAGTCCCTGACCGGCGGCGGTGCGGAGATCTTCGACTGGGAGGTCCGGCAGCACATCGTGGACCACCGCACCCACTGGGAGGACTGGTCCCGGATCCACCGCCTGGCGCACGAGAAGGGTCTGAAGACCCCGTGCACCATGCTCTACGGCCACATCGAGGAGCCCCGCCACCGCGTCGACCACGTCCTGCGGCTGCGTGAGCTCCAGGACGAGACCGGCGGCTTCCAGGTCTTCATCCCGCTGCGCTACCAGCACGACTTCGTGGACATGAAGGACGGCAAGGTACGCAACCGCCTCCAGGCCCGCACCCAGATGGCCACGGGCGCGGAGGCCCTGAAGACCTTCGCGGTGTCGCGCCTGCTGTTCGACAACGTCCCGCACGTGAAGGTCTTCTGGGTCATGCACGGTGTGCAGACCGCGCAGCTGGCGTTGCAGCACGGGGCCGACGACATGGACGGCTCGGTGGTCGAGTACAAGATCACCCACGACGCGGACAACTACGGCACGCCGAACAAGCTGACCCGCGAGGACCTCCTCGACCTCATCCGCGACGCGGGCTTCCGTCCGGTGGAACGCAACACGCGCTACGAGATCATCCGCGAGTACGACGGCCCGGACCCGGCCCGCAGGGAGTCCCCGCAGCCGATGCGGGTCTGAGCAGCGGCCCGAGGACGCGTTCCCGGCTGCGGGTGCGACAAGCCCCCACGCACCCGCACCCGGAGACGAATCCGCACCCCCACGGCGGGTACCCGGCCCCCCACTCCCGCCTCATGCTCGCCGCCGGGCCGGCCGCGGTCACCCCGGAGCTGATCGTCGTACTCGGCGCCACCGCCGGAAAGGCCCTGCCCGGATCGTCGTTCCGGGTCGGTGAGGTGCGCGGGACCGTGCTGGAACGGGAGATGTACGGCCGCCCCGATGTCGGTAATGGCTAGACTGCCCGAGTGCCTCTTACCTTCACTCTCGATCCCGACATCACCCCCGCCCTCCGAGACGGCATCCTCGACCTGTGGACGGACGTCTCCAACGCGGGCGGAGCCGTCGGCTTCGTCGGCCCGGTGACCCCGGAGGACATCCGTCCGGAACTGGTCCGGCACCTTGTCGCCATGGCCGAGGGCCGCCACCGGCTCCTCGTCGGCCACGACGAGTCCGGCACCGTCGCCGCCACCGCCTTCTTCGCCTTCAACACCCACCGCCTGATGCAGCACTGGGTGTGGCTGTACACGGTGATGGTGCACCCCAAGCACCAGGGCCAGGGCCACGGCCGGGACCTGCTCGCCGCGGCCGCCGACGCGGCCCGCGGATTCGACGGCACGACCGCGATACGGCTCGCCTGCCGCGGCGGCCACGGCCTGGAGAGCTTCTACGGCTCCTGCGGATACCAGGAGGTCGGCCGGGTCCCCGACGCGATCCGGGTCGCCCCCGGCGACGACCGCGACGACATCACCATGCTGCTCCCCCTGGCCTGACCCACCCCGCTGCAAGATCGGCCCCACGCCGTGCTTCACTGGACGGTGCCCCATTTCGTCGTCGGAAGACTGGATTGAGATGCTCCGCTACACGCTGATGCGCCTCGGTATCTTCGCGGGCTGCCTCCTCGTCGTCTGGGGCCTCGTCTACGCCGGTGCGTTCCCCCGCGGCTTCGGCGACTCCAACCTGCTCTGGGTGCTGCTGCTGTCCCTCGTCCTGTCGGCGCCGATCAGTTTCGTCGTGCTGCGCAAGGAGCGGGACCGGGCGTCGGTCCAGGTCTCGCAGCGGGTCGACCGGATGAAGGCCAACATCGAGGCCAACCGCAGCCAGGAGGACGACGTGGCCGACGAGGCCGCCGCCCCGGCCCCGAGCCAGACCTCCTGAACCGCACGGGCGGCTCCCAACCTCCGCGCCCCAACTAGGCTTTGGTCCATGGGTGCCGTGAAGACCAAGCGGATGCCGCGGGCGGTCCGTGAGCAGCAGATGCTCGACGCCGCCGTGCGGACCTTCGGACAGCGCGGCTACATGGCCGCGTCCATGGACGAGATCGCCGAACTCGCCGGTGTCTCCAAGCCGTTGGTCTACCTCTACCTCAACTCCAAGGAAGACCTGTTCACGGCGTGCATCCGCCGTGAGGCCGACGCGCTGACCGAGGCGGTCCGCACCGGTGTCCGCCGGGAGCTGCCCGCCGACCGCCAGCTCTGGGACGGGCTCCAGGCGTTCTTCGCGCACACCGCCGCCCACCCCGACGGCTGGTCGGTGCTGCACATCCAGGCCCGTACGCACGGCGAGCGGTTCGCCTCCGTGGTGGCGGCGATGCGCGAGGAACTCGTCGCGTTCGTCACCCAGCTCATCGCCGTCGCCGCCCGGGAGGCGCTCCCCCACTCTCGAACATGCTCGCGCGGGGGGACCCCCATCGACCCCGACCTGGCGGAGGGGGAGGTGGCGGGCCTCGCCGAGGCCCTGGTCGGCGCCGCCGAGTCCCTCGCCGCCTGGGCCAACGCCACCCCGGCGGTGACCGCCAAGCAGGCCGCGACGACCCTGATGAACTTCGCCTGGGCGGGCCTGGGCAACCTGATGGAGGGACGCCCCTGGTCCCCGCCCCGCCCGACGCCGTCCGACCCGGCCGCCCCCCGTCCGGGCACGCTCCCCTGACCGCCCGCGCCGGCCACCGCGGCGCGTGTCCCCGCTCCGCCGCGTACCGCTGGGCGAAGTCCTCAGGCGTGGGGGTCGTGTCCAGGTAGAACCACTCGGCCTTCGGGCCGGGACCCGTCGTACGGCGGGGGAGCGGGTCCGCCTCGCCTCGCGTGCCCGTCCCGCCTCGCGGGTCCGGCCGCTGTCCCGCCTGCTCAGGCCTCCCCGGCGGAAACCCGGCCCCGTACGTGGACCCGGTCCTCGTCTGTGCCCCGCAGCTCGAAGCGGCCGGTGCCGTCCGCCGCGTACAGCACTGTCGCCGGGAGGGGCACCGGAGCCCGGAACTCCGCCGTCACCCGGGCCCGTTCGGGCACCCCGTGCGCGGCGAGACAGCGGGCGACCGTCCACATGCCGTGCGCGATGGCGCGGGGGAAGCCGAAGAGCCGGGCGGTGGGCGCGGAGAGGTGGATGGGGTTGCGGTCCCCGGAGGCGGCCCCGTACCGCCGCCCGACGTCACCGGCGATCCGCCACTCGTCGACGACGGGCAGCGGCTCGTGCTCCGCGTGCGGGACCGTACCGTCGTACGACGTCCGGTGCCGCGCGAGATAGGTGCTCCGCGACTCCCACACGACTGCCTCGCCGGCCCGCATCTCGGTCACGACGGCGGCCTCGGTACCGCGCCGGTGCGGGCCGAGCCCCTCGACGCGGACGGCGACCTCGTACACCTCGTCCGGGGGCAGCTCCGCATACCGGGAGATCTCGACGGACGTGTGCACGAGCCCGAGCAGCGGGAGCGGGAAGTCCCGGGCGCTCATCAGCTTCATGGCCAGCGGGAACCCGAGGACGTGCGGGTAGGTGACGGGCAGCCCCTCGGCCCCGGTGGCGAACCCGCAGACGCGCTCGTAGGCGGCGAGCTTCGCCAGGTCGGGGCGGAGCCCGGGGAGCACGAGAGGGGTGCGGGGGAACGCCGCGTCGAGTGCGGGCCTCTTGAAGGGCGACAGCAACGCCCCTCGCAGGAACAGGGGCCCGAGGGCGGGCGGGTTGTCCAGGACTGTCACGAAGTTCGCCCTTCCGCTACGCACCCAGCAGGCTCTGCCCGCAGACCCGTACGATCTGCCCGTTGACCGCCCCCGACCCCGGCTGCGCCAACCACCCCACCGTCTCGGCCACGTCCCCCGGTGTCCCGCCCTGCCCCAGTGAGTTCATCCGCCGTCCCGCCTCCCGGATGAACAGCGGGATCGAGGCGGTCATCCTCGTCTCGATGAACCCGGGCGCGACGGCGTTCACCGTCACCCCGTACTCGGCGAGCGCCCGCGGCGCGAGCCCCCGCACCAGCCCGACGATCCCCGCCTTGCTCGCCCCGTAGTTCGTCTGCCCCGCGTTGCCGGCGATCCCGGCGATGGACGCGGTGCCCACGATCCGCCCGCCGGCGTTGACCGCCCCCCGCTCCAGCAGCGCGTCCGTCGTGCGCAGCACGCTCCCCAGGTTCACGTCGAGCACCGAACCCCACCGCTCGGCCGGCATGTTGACCAGCCGCCGGTCCCGGGTGATCCCCGCGTTGTGGACGAGGACGTCGAGCCCCGACGGCAGCGCGTCGGCGATCCGCGCCCCCGCGTCCGCCTCGGTGACGTCGAGCGTGAGGGCCTCCCCGCCGAGCCGCTCGGCGACCGCGCGGGCCTCCGCGTTCGCCGCCGGTACGTCGAGGACGACCACCCGTGCCCCGTCCCGTGCCAGCGTCTCGGCGACGGCCGCGCCGATCCCGCGCGCGGCCCCGGTGACCAGTGCGGTGCGCCCGGCGAGTGGCCGTTCCCAGTCGTCCGGTACGGCGAAGGGGCCCGCGCCGACCTCGATCACCTGCCCGCTGACGTACGCCGACCGCGGGGAGAGCAGGAACCGCAGGGTGGACTCGGCGGACCGGGCGTCCCCGCCGAGCCGCACGAGGTTGACGGTCCTGCCCCGCCCGGCCTCCTTGCCCAGGGACCGGGTGAACCCCTCCAACGCCTGCTGTGCGGCGTACTGGTGGTGGTCCGTGGGGTCGAGCCGGGCGCCGAGCACGACGATGCGGCCGCTCGCGGCGACCGACCGTACGACGGGGTGCAGGGCCGCGTGCACCTCGCCGAGCGCTTCGACGTCCCGTACGCCGGTGGCGTCGAGGACGACGGCGGCGGGGGAGTGGGTGCCGGGCCGCAGGCCGGTGCGGGCCAGCACCGGTGCCAGTTCCGCGTCCAGATCCGGCTTCCCGGCGGTCAGGTGCAGCAATTCTCCGGTGAAACGGGGGTGTTCGGGAGACCAGCGGGTCAGCTCGGCCGGTTGCGGCAGCCCGAGCCGCCGGGTGAGGAAACGGCCGGGCGCGGTTCCGGCGAAGCTCAGATAACGGTCTGCCATGCCCAGCCCCCACGTGCTTACTCTGGAGTAAGGTTACCGGAGGTAATCCTATGTCACCGGGTATGAAGAGGTCGAGATGAGCGCTGTGAGGTTCCCTCGCCGGGTCGCGGTGATCGGCGGCAGTCGGATCCCCTTCGCCCGCTCCGACGGCCCGTACGCCACCGCCTCCGACCAGCAGATGCTGACCGCCGCCCTGGACGGACTCGCCGACCGCTATCAACTGGAACAGGCCGGCGCGGTGGGGGAGTTCGTCGCCGGAGCGGTGCTCAAGCACAGCCGGGACTTCAACCTCGCCCGCGAGACCGTGCTCGGCTCGAAGCTCGATGCGCGCACCCCTGCCTACGACATCCAGCAGGCCTGCGGCACCGGGCTGCAGGCGATCGTCGCCGCCGCCAACAAGATCGCCCTCGGACAGACGGAGTCGGCCGTGGCCGGCGGCGCGGACACGGCGAGCGACGCGCCCCTCGGCGTCAACGACGCGCTGCGCCGGATCCTGCTCGAAGCCCGCCGGGCGAAGTCCCTCCGCGGCCGGCTCGCGGCCCTCGCCAGGATCCGGCCCGGCCACCTCGTCCCCGACATCCCGCGCAACGCCGAGCCCCGCACCGGTCTTTCGATGGGCGAGCACGCGGCGGTGACCGCACGGGCCTGGGGGATCGGCCGGCAGGCGCAGGACGAACTGGCGGCGGCCAGCCACCAACGGCTGGCGGCCGCGTACGAACGCGGCTTCTTCGACGACCTGGTGGTCCCGTTCCACGGCCTGGAATCGGTCCAAAACCACCGCCCGGACTCCACCCTGGTGAAACTAG
>NZ_JBEYFC010000307.1:0-10910 GCF_040634175.1 Streptomyces sp. NPDC007162 | reverse complement strand
GAGGGTCGTGCGGGGCTCCTTGGCGAGGCCCTCGCGGTCCTCGGTGGACAGCTCGGGTACCGGCTTGGCGGCGGCGCGGCCCTTCAGGGCCTTGGTGCGGAACGGCTCCGGCCAGCCGCCGGGCGGGGTGCCCAGCTCGCCGCGCAGGAAGCCGATCACCGAGTCGGGGATGTCGAACCTGTCGGGGGTCGCCTCGAAGTCCTCGGGCTTCACCCCGGCGCCGACCAGGTGCAGGGCGAGGTCGCCGACCACCTTGGAGGACGGGGTGACCTTGACCAGGCGGCCGAGGATGCGGTCGGCGGCCTCGTACATCGCCTCGATGTCCTCGAAGCGGTCGCCGAGGCCGAGGGCCACGGCCTGGGTGCGCAGGTTGGAGAGCTGGCCGCCGGGGATCTCGTGGTGGTAGACGCGGCCGGTCGGTGCGGCGAGGCCCGCCTCGAAGGGCGCGTAGACCTTGCGGACGCTCTCCCAGTACGGCTCCAGGTCCTCGATGGCCCGCAGGTCGAGCCCGGTGGGACGCTCCGAGTAGTCGGTGGCGGCCACGATCGCCGACAGGGAGGGCTGGGAGGTCGTACCGGCCATGGAGGCCACCGCGCCGTCCACCGCGTCCGCGCCCGCCTGGATCGCGGCGAGGTAGGTGGCCAGCTGGCCGCCCGCGGTGTCGTGGGTGTGCAGGTGGACCGGGAGGTCGAACTCGCGGCGCAACGCCGAGACCAGCGTGGCGGCTGCGGGGGCGCGCAGCAGGCCCGCCATGTCCTTGACGGCGAGGACGTGGGCGCCCGCGTCCACGATCTGCTCGGCCAGCCGCAGGTAGTAGTCGAGGGTGTAGAGGCGCTCGCCGGGATTGGACAGGTCCGAGGTGTAGCAGAGGGCGACCTCGGCGATCGCGGTGCCCGTCTCCCGTACCGCCTCGATGGCGGGGCGCATCTGGCCGACGTCGTTGAGGGCGTCGAAGATGCGGAAGATGTCGATGCCGGTGGCGGCGGCCTCCTGCACGAAGGCGTCCGTGACCTCCGTCGGGTACGGGGTGTAACCGACGGTGTTGCGGCCGCGCAGCAGCATCTGGAGGCAGATGTTGGGTACCGCCTCGCGCAGGGCCGCGAGCCGCTCCCAGGGGTCCTCGGCGAGGAAGCGCAGGGCCACGTCGTAGGTGGCGCCGCCCCAGCACTCCAGGGAGAGCAGTTCGGGCAGGGTGCGGGCGACGACCGGGGCGACGGCGAGCAGGTCCTTGGTGCGCACCCGGGTGGCGAGCAGGGACTGGTGGGCGTCGCGGAAGGTGGTGTCGGTGATGCCGATGGTGGACGACTCGCGCAGCCGGCGGGCGAAGCCCTCGGGACCGAGTTCGACCAGGCGCTGACGGGAGCCGGCCGACGGCTCGCCGGCCGGCAGCGGGGGCAGCTTGCTGGTCGACTCGGCCAGGTGGGGGCGGTCGCCGTGCGGCTTGTTGACGGTGACGTCGGCCAGGTAGGTGAGCAGCTTGGTGCCGCGGTCGGCGGAGGTGCGGGCGGTCAGCAGGTGCGGGCGCTGCTCGATGAACGACGTGGTGATGCGGCCGGCCTGGAAGTCGGGGTCGTCGAGCACGGCCTGGAGGAACGGGATGTTGGTGGCCACGCCGCGGATGCGGAACTCGGCGACGGCGCGCCGGGCGCGGCCGATGGCGGCCTTGAAGTCCCGGCCCCGGCAGGTGAGCTTGACCAGCATCGAGTCGAAGTGGGCGCTGATCTCGGTGCCGGCATGGGTGGTGCCGCCGTCCAGCCGGATGCCGGAGCCGCCCGGGGACCGGTACGCGCTGATGCGGCCGGTGTCGGGGCGGAAGCCGTTGGCGGGGTCCTCGGTGGTGATACGGCACTGCAGGGCCGCTCCGTGCAGCTTCACGGTCTCCTGGGAGAGCCCGAGGTCGGCCAGGGTCTCACCGGAGGCGATGCGCATCTGGGCCTGGACCAGGTCGACATCGGTGACCTCCTCGGTGACCGTGTGCTCGACCTGGATGCGGGGGTTCATCTCGATGAAGACGTGGTTGCCCTCGCGGTCGAGGAGGAACTCGACGGTGCCGGCGTTGCGGTAGCCGATCTCGCGGGCGAAGCGGACCGCGTCGGCGCAGATGCGGTCACGCAGCGCGGGGTCGAGGTTGGGGGCGGGGGCCAGTTCGATGACCTTCTGGTGGCGGCGCTGGAGCGAGCAGTCGCGCTCGAAGAGGTGGATGACGTTGCCCTCGCCGTCGGCGAGGATCTGCACCTCGATGTGGCGGGGGTCGACGACGGCCTTCTCCAGGAAGACCGTCGGGTCTCCGAACGCGGAGGCCGCCTCCCGGGACGCCTGCTCGATGGACTCGCGCAGCGCGGCCGGGTCCTCGACCCGGCGCATGCCGCGGCCGCCGCCGCCCGCGACGGCCTTCACGAACACCGGGAAGCCGATCTCGTCGGCGGCCCGGACCAGTTCGTCGATGTCGTTGGAGGGCTGGGAGGAGCCGAGCACCGGTACCCCGGCGGCGCGGGCGGCGGCGACCGCGCGGGCCTTGTTGCCGGTGAGCTCCAGCGTCTGGGCGCTCGGCCCGACGAACGTGATGCCCGCCTGCTCGCAGGCGCGGGCGAGTTCCGGGTTCTCGGAGAGGAACCCGTAGCCCGGGTAGACGGCGTCTGCCCCGGCCTGCCGGGCGGCGGCCACGATCTCCTCGACGGAGAGGTAGGCGCGCACCGGATGCCCCGGTTCCCCGATCTCGTAGGCCTCGTCGGCCTTCAGCCGGTGCAGCGAGTTGCGGTCCTCGTAGGGGAACACGGCGACCGTGCGCGCACCCAGCTCGTAGCCCGCGCGGAACGCGCGGATGGCGATCTCTCCACGGTTGGCGACCAGCACCTTGCGGAACATGCCTGGATCCCTTCAGCCTGCCGGCGACAAACACCATGGTGTCAGCCGCGCCCTGCCGTGACCTGCCGTAGCTCGCCGCAACCTTAGGGGTTGCCCGCAGGAGCCGAAGTGCGAAAACCATCACATTGACGTCGGTGAACGGTTCGGCCGGTCGGCCGCGTGACTTATGGGATTTCGGGGAAGGCGGAGGGGTCGGCGCGTTTCAGAGGAGCCGGAAGGACGGCACGGGGTGGCGCTGGGGGTCGGGGCGGTGGACAGGAGGGCCCGGCCGGCGCACCGGCGGGTCGGAGCGGGGCGGCGGCGGAGGGGTGACGAGGCGCGCGACGAGACGGGCCGGGACGGGCAGCCGGCGGCCGTGCAGCAGGCCGAGGACGATCGCCGAGGCCACCGCGATCAGGTGCTCACGGCCGGCGAGGTTGGGGACGGCGACGGACTCCCACACCATCGAGCCGCCGGTCAGTGTGAAGACGACGGGTGCCCGGCGGATCACCGACAGGTAGGTGAACAGACCGACCACCGCGGCGGACGGCCCGGTGTCGAGGATCCGGCCGGCTTCCGGGGGCAGCCCGAACCCCCACCAGCCGGGGCCCAGCGCGACCGTCACCCGGGCGGTCATGGTGCCGGCCAGGGTGGTGAGGTACGCGACGGCGAGGGTCCGGCCGCGGCCGAGCGCGAGTTCGGCGAGGGCGAAGGCGAGGAAGAGCTGGGTGATGCCCGCCCAGACCGGCAGGTCGAGCGCCGGGACGTAGAGCGAGACGGGGGTGCGCAGCAGGGCGAGCCACAGGGGCAGGTCGGCGGTGACACCACCGAGGTGCCACACCAGCCTTCTGCCGACGGGGTGCTGGGCGATGCCGTGGAAGAAGACGACACCGAACGCGGCCACGAAGGCGAGCACGATCCCGGACAGCCCGCTGCGCACGAGCTGCCGTATCGGGTCCACCACGATGACGTGCCATTCGCCGCGCAGCGTGCGCCGCGCGAACCGGGCCGCGCCCGCGGCCACCTGGCTCCAGTCGTCCCTCATGAAGGCATCGCCCCCCTCGACACCGGCCCCGCTGCCGGCCTGCGCACACGAAGAGGTTCTCCGTGTGCCGGCCGTGCCACGCGTCATCGTATAGACGTTTGGGTCATTTGCGACGATGCGGGAGCTACTGCTGGTCGCATTCCGACGTCGCGTTTGTCACTGGTCCGCGGCGGAACCCCGGTAGTCGCCCTCGCGTCCCCCTCCCCGATGTCCCGGTGAAGGAGCCGTCATGCTGAATCCGTCGCGCCGTCTCGTCCTGACCGCCGCCCTGGGTACCGCGCTGCCGGTCGGCGAAACCCCGCGGACGGCGGACCGGTTGCGCGCGCTGGAGCGGGAACACCGGGCCCGGCTCGGGGTGTTCGCCCTGGACACCGGTGCCGGGGCCAGGATCCGGTACCGCGGCGGCGAACTCTTCCCGATGTGCTCGGTGTTCAAGACGCTCGCGGTCGCGGCGGTGCTGCGCGACCTCGGCGAGGACGTGCTCGCCGAGGTCGTGCACTACGACGAGGACGATGTCCGGAAATCCGGTGGGGCACCGGTCACCGGACGGCCCGAGAACCTCGCCTGTGGCATGACGGTCGCACAGTTGTGCTCCGCGGCGGTCTCGTACAGCGACAACACCGCGGCGAACCTGTTGCTGGAGCGACTGGGCGGGCCGGTGGCGGTGACGCGGCTGGCGCGTTCGCTCGGGGACCGGGTGACGCGGCTTGACCGGTGGGAGCCCGAGCTGAACTCGGCCGAGCCGGGGCGGATCACGGACACCACCACTCCCGAGGCGATCGGCACGACCTACGCGCGGCTGGTCCTCGGGGGCGCCCTGGACGGCGGCGACCGGCGCCGGCTCACCGGCTGGCTGCTCGCCAACACCACCGGCGGCGAGCGGATCCGCGCCGGGCTCCCCGAGGACTGGACGGTCGGCGACAAGACCGGCACCGGCGCCCACGGCACCGCCAACGACGTCGCCGTCGCGTGGCCGCCCGGCCGGGCACCCGTCGTGGTGGCCGTCCTGTCCACGCACGCCGACGCCGCGGCCGAGGCCGACTCCGCGCTGGTGAGGAGGGCCGCCGCGGTCGTCGCGGACGCTTTCAACCACGGTGGCGCCTAGGATCGCTCACAGGAGGAGCGCAGCAAGTCACCTCCCTGTCACTACTCTCAGGTAATGCGGCCGGAACCGTTCTGTTTCGATCACGGACTCTCGTATAGTGACGCGCAGTTCAGCACCGAGTGTCACAACTCCTTTACCGGATCAACATCCCTACCTGCTCCGAGGACCAGACCGGACTGATGACCGCGCCCACGCCTCCCGGCGACCGACCGTCCCTCCGCACGCTTGCTCCGACCCTCGCACTGACGGCCGTCGTATCGGCTCTCGCGGTCGTCGCCGCGGTGACCGCCGCCCCGGCCTCGGTGCGTACGCCCCTCGCCCTCGGGGCGAGCGCGGCCGCGCTGCTGCTCTGCGCGGCGGTGACCTGGGCCGTCCACGCGGCCCGGACCGCGCGCGCCGCCCGGCGCCGGCTGGAGACGGTGAGCCAGGACATCGGAAGGCTGCTCCAGCAGCAGGCCCGCACGACCGAGGAGGCACGCCAGGAGCAGCAGCGCCTCATCGACGAACTGGCCCAGCAGCGAAGTGAGTTCGCGGACTCCTTCGAGCAGGAGCGGGCCCGCCTCCAGGAGGACACCGGTCAGGAGCTGGACTGGTACCGGCAGGAGCACGCCCGGCTCACCGCCGCGCTGGAGCAGGCGTCCCGGGAGCGGGCCGCCGCGATCGCCGCCGCCGGCAACGCGGCGGGCCGGATGCAGGCCCTGGCCACCGCCACCCTCGCCGACCTGCGGGGCATGGAGGAGCGGCACACCGACGAGGACGTGCTGGCGGACCTGCTGCACCTCGACCACCGCACGGCACAGGCGGGTCGGCTCGCCGACTCCATCGCGGTACTGACCGGGGCGCGTTCCGGCCGCCGCTGGGCGCGTCCGATCGGCATGGAGTCCATCCTGCGCGGGGCCATGGGCCGGATCAGCGGCTACCGCCGGGTGCGGGTGCACTCGGTGAGTGAGGCGGCCGTCGCCGGTCACGCCGCCGAGGGGGTCATGCACGCGCTGGCCGAACTCCTCGACAACGCGGCCAACTTCTCGCCCCCGACGGCCGAGGTCCATGTGTACGTGGAGGAGGTGCCGGCCGGGGTCATCGTGTCCGTGGAGGACAGCGGGCTCGTGATGGGCGACGTGCAACTGCGCCGCGCCCAACGGGCGGTCTCCGGCGACACCACGGAGCTGGGCGGGCTCACCGGCACCCGGCTCGGTCTCGCGGTGGTGGGGCGGCTGGCCGGCAAGCACGGCCTGAAGGTGTCGTTCCGGCCGTCGGCTCGCGGTGGCACCGGGGTGCTGATGCTGGTCCCGCAGGAGTTGCTGACCAGCCCGGTCGGTGACGAGCCGGCGCTCCCGCAGACGGGGCAGGCGCCCGCGCCCGAGACCGCCCCGCCGGACCCCGTCCCCGTGCACGAATCCCCCGCGGACGCCGAGCCCGACGAGCCCGACGAGGACGCGGCAGGGCCCACCGGGCTGCCCAGGCGGCGCCGCGGCCGGACCCTCGCCGAGGCCGAGCGCAGGTCGGCGCCCCAGCCGGAGGAGCCGCGCCCCGCCCCCGCCGCCGAGGACGCCCGGGTCCGCGCCGCCCGCTTCAGCAGCTTCCGGCAGGCCGTCCGCCCACCCACACCCGAACCCCCCACCGACCACAGCCCGACCTCACCCCCGGACTCCCCCGCCGACTCCGGCCCACACGCCGACTCCGGCCACCGCGCCGGCTCCGACTCCCCCGCTCGTTCCGGAGTCGGTTTCGGCGAAGGTTTCGGTGGGGACGGCGAGGCGTCAGCCCGGTACGCCCCCACCTCCGCGCACGACCCGGTCCCCGCGCCCCACCCGGAGTCCGACCCCGAGCACATCTCCCACCCGCACGCGTACCCGGAAGGCGACCCCACTTCATGACCGGCAGGACCACCGCCGACGACAAGCTCACCTGGCTCATCGAGGGCCTCCTGGAGCGCACCCCCGGCGCGCGGCACGCCCTGGTGCTCTCCCGCGACGGGCTGAAGCTCTGCCGTACGCCGGAACTCTCCGTCGACCAGGCCGACCAGCTCGCGGCGATCGCCGCCGGCATCCAGTCGCTGTCGCACGGGGCGTCCGTCGAGTTCGGCGACGGCAGCGGCGGCGTGCGGTCGGCGATGACCGAGTTCTACGGGGGCGTGCTGTTCATCGTGGAGGCCGGCGAGGGCGCCCACCTGGCCGTGGTGACCAGCGAGGACGCCGAACCGGGGCTGGTCGGGCACAACATGAGCGAACTGGTCGAGCAGCTCGGCGAACACCTGACCGCGCAGCCCCGCACCGCATGAACCGGCCCGGCAGGGACGACGCGCCCGACCGTCTCTACACCGTCACCGGCGGTCGCAGCGGCGTCGGCCCCGACAACCCCTTCGACCTGGTCACGCTGGTCGTGGCCGAGTCCGAGCCGGCCACCGGCATGCAGTCGGAGCACACGGCGATCCTGCGGCTGGCCGAGTTCCCGGTCTCCGTGGTCGAGATCGCCGCGGAGCTGGGGCTGCCGGTGAGCATCACCAAGATCCTGCTGGGCGACCTGCTGGCGGCCGGCCGGGTCAGTGCCCGCCACCCGTACCGGCCGGCCATCACCGATCCCGACATCCTGGAGCAGGTGCTCGTTGGACTCCGCAACCTCTGACGCGCGCACCCCGTTGGGTGCCTCCGCCGACAACGGTTTCAAGATCGTGGTCGTGGGCGGCTTCGGCGTCGGCAAGACCACCCTGGTCCGCTCGGTCAGCGAGATCCGTCCCCTCAACACCGAGGAGACGATGACCCAGGCCGGCGAGGGGGTCGACGACATCCGCGAGGTCCGCGGCAAGTCCGCCACCACCGTCGCCTTCGACTTCGGCCGGATCACGCTGGACGCCCGCAACGTGCTGTACCTGTTCGGGGCGCCGGGCCAGGAGCGGTTCTGGTTCCTGTGGGACCGGCTGTTCTCCGGCACCCTCGGCGCGGTCGTGCTCGTCGACACCCGGCGGATCGACGACTCCTGGTATGCCATCGACCGCCTGGAGAAGCACGGCACCCCGTTCATCGTGGCCTGCAACGACTTCGGCGGCGCCGTACACCCGCCCGAGGACGTCCGGCACGCCCTCGACCTGGATCCGCACGTCCCGCTGCTGACCTGCGACGCCCGCTCCCGGGAGTCCGGCAAGCAGGT
The DNA here is from genome assembly GCF_040634175.1 of Streptomyces sp. NPDC007162. Taxonomy (NCBI): domain Bacteria; kingdom Bacillati; phylum Actinomycetota; class Actinomycetes; order Kitasatosporales; family Streptomycetaceae; genus Streptomyces; species Streptomyces sp. NPDC007162. Next base: position 2,769 of record NZ_JBEYFC010000307.1, on the reverse strand, counting down.
GCTGATCACGCTCGTCCAGCACGTCAAGAACCGGTACGCCGGCCCGTCCGCACCGGCGGACCTGCCTCGACAGGAGTTCGTGTGACCCCCGAAGCCGTGCCGCTCGGCGGCCCCCGGTTCCAGACCGAACCGGCGCGTCTGTACCGGGAGATGCGGCGCGACCACGGCGCCGTGACCCCGGTCGTGCTGGACGGGGACGTACCCGCCTGGCTGGTGCTCGGCTACCGCGAGCTGCACCAGGTGACCGGGGACCCGGTGCTGTTCAGCCGGGACTCGGAGCTGTGGAACCAGTGGGACCTGATCCCCGACGACTGGCCGCTGCTGCCGATGATCGGCCGCAAGCAGCCGTCGATCCTCTACACGGTCGGCGAGCGGCACCGCGAGCGCGCCGGGATGATCAGCGACGCGCTGGAGGCCGTCGACCCGTTCGTCCTGCGCGGGCACGCCGAGCGATTCGCGGACGAGCTGATCGACGGGCTGTGCACCGGCGGCGAGGCCGACCTGATCGGCCAGTACGCGATGCTGCTGCCGGTGCGGGTGCTGGCGCGGCTGTACGGCTTCTCCGACGAGGAGGGCCCCGGTCTGGTCACCGCGCTCAACGACATGATCGACGGCCGTGACCGGGCGATCGCCGGACAGCAGCACCTGGCCTCGTCGATGGCGCGGTTGCTGGCCGACCGGAAGGCGGACCCGGCCGACGACGTGGTGTCGCGGATGCTCCAGGACAAGAGCGGGTTCACCGACGAAGAGATCATGCAGGACCTGATGGTCATGATGGCGGCCGGACACCAGCCGACCGCCGACTGGATCGGCAACTCGCTGCATCTGATGCTCACCGACGACCGGTTCGCCGCCTCCCTGTTCGGTGGCCGCAACAGTGTCGCCGAGGCGATGAACGAGGTGCTGTGGGAGGACACCCCCAGCCAGAACATCGCGGGCCGCTGGGCGTCCCGGGACACCCAGCTGGGCGGCCGCCGGATCCGTGCCGGCGACCTGCTGCTGCTCGGCCTGCAGGGCGCCAACTCCGATCCGCAGGTACGCACCGACGCCTCCGCGCTGACCGGTGGCAACAACGCGCACTTCTCCTTCGGGCACGGCGAGCACCGCTGCCCGTTCCCCGCCCAGGAGGTCGCCGAGGTGGTCGCCAGGACCGGGATCGAGGTCGTCCTCGACCGGCTCCCGGACATCGACCTGGCGGTCCCGGCCGACTCCCTGACCCGGCGGCCCTCGCCGTGGCTGCGCGGGCTGACCGCGCTGCCCGTCCGGTTCACCCCCGTACCCGCCCTCTGATCCGCCGACCGCTCATCCGCTGATCCGCATCGAGAGACAGGCGCAGCACCGCATGGCGCAGTTACCCGACCCTGCCCTGGGAGGCACGTCACGATGACGACCGGTACCGAACACGCCCGGATCGCCCTCGACCCCTTCGTCACCGACCTGGACGGCGAGAGCGCGCGGCTGCGCGCCGCCGGCCCGCTCGCCGCCGTCGAACTGCCCGGCGGGGTGCCGGTCTGGGCCGTCACCCGCCATGCCGAGGCGAAGGCGCTGCTGACCGACCCCCGTCTGGTCAAGGACATCAACGTGTGGGGAGCCTGGCAGCGCGGGGAGATTGCGCCGGACTGGCCGCTGATCGGCCTCGCCAACCCCGGGCGTTCGATGCTGACCGTGGACGGCGCCGACCACCGCCGGATGCGCGCGCTGGTCGCGCAGGCGCTCACCCCGCGCCGGGTGGAGCAGATGCGGGAGCGGATCCAGAAGCTCACCCAGGACCTCCTCGACGCCCTCCCCGCGGACGCGGAGCGCGTCGACCTCAAGGCGGCCTTCGCCTACCCGCTGCCCATGTACGTCATCGCCGACCTGATGGGCATCGACGAGGCGGAACTGCCCCGCCTGAAGGTGTTGTTCGAGAAGTTCTTCTCCACCCAGACCCCGCCCGCGGAGGTCGTCGCGACCCTCACCGAGCTGGCCGGGATCATGGCGGCGACCGTGGCCGCCAAACGGGCCGAACCCGGCGACGACCTGACCAGCGCGCTGATCCTGGCCTCCGCGGACGGCGACCACCTCACCGACGAGGAGATCGTCTCGACCCTCCAGCTGATGGTGGCGGCCGGTCACGAGACCACGATCTCCCTGATCGTGAACGCCGTCGTCAACCTCTCCACCCATCCCGACCAGCGGGCCGCCGTGCTCGCCGGGGAGGTGGACTGGCCGGCGGTGGTCGAGGAGACCCTGCGCTGGTCCACCCCGACCTCGCACGTGCTGATCCGGTTCGCCACCGAGGACGTCCAGGTCGGCGACAAGGTGCTCCCCGCGGGCGACGCGCTGATCGTGTCGTACGCCGCGATCGGCCGTGACGAGGAAGCGCACGGACCGAGCGCCGGGGAGTTCGACGTCACCCGGGAGTCGGGGAACCGGCACATCTCCTTCGGGCACGGGCCGCACGTCTGCCCGGGTGCGGCGCTGTCCCGGCTGGAGGCGGGCGTCGCGCTGCCCGCGCTCTACGACCGCTTCCCCGGCCTGGATCTCGCGGTACCCGTGTCCGAGCTGCGCAACAAGCCGGTGGTCACCCAGAACGACCTCTTTGAACTGCCGGTCCGGCTCGATCCCTGACGGGTGGCGACGGCCCGGGGCCCGGCACGCCGTGCCCCGGGCCGTTCGCGTTTGACTTCGAGTGCGCTTCAAGTCGTAGCGTCCCAAGCACAGCACCAATCAGCAGGAAAGGCTGGGAGTCACATGCGACAGCGCACTCTGCGGGATCTGCAGGTTTCC
>NZ_JBEYFC010000306.1:0-10921 GCF_040634175.1 Streptomyces sp. NPDC007162 | reverse complement strand
GGGGGCGGGCAGGCCCCCGGCCGTCTTTCGGTGCGTCAGCGGGGGCGCCGGTCGGCGCTGTCCCCTCGGCGGTGGTTCACAGGGTCGCGGTGGTTCCCGCGCCGGACGCGCTGCCCGCGAGCCACTGGGACCAGTCCACGTTGAAGTCGGCGTAGCCGTTGTCGGCGGGGGCCTTGCCGCGGGGGGAGCCGGTGATCGTGACGGGGTCGCCCTGCTTGACCTGGCCGTAGAACCACTTGGCGTCCGACATGGACAGGTGGACGCAGCCGTGCGAGCCGCGTGCGCTGCCGCTGCCCGGGTAGGGGTCGCCGGTCGAGTAGTGCACGTAGGTGCCGGACTGGGTCAGGTGGACGTCCCAGGGCAGCGTCAGGTCGTAGAAGTTGGGGCTGCCCTTGTCACAGCTGATCCCGACGCTGCAGGAGGTCATGTGGACCTTCTCCTGCTTGTCGATGACGGCCATCGTGCCGTCCCACGTCGGGTACTGGGCGCTGCCCGCGTTGATCGACAGGGTGCGCAGCGTCTTGCCGTTGCGGGTCACCTTCATGGTGTGGCCGGTCACCGAGACGTCGGCACGCACGTCGTCGCCGACCGTGAAGGTGTGCGTGTAGCTGTGCACGCCGTAGCGCCCGTTGCCGTTGCTGACGCCCGTCATGTCGGCGTCGATGCGCACCTTGGTACCGGAGGGCCAGTAGGTCTTCGGCCGCCAGTCGGCACGCTTGTCGCCCATCCAGTGCCAGGCACCCTCCACCGCCTGCGAGGCGCTGACCTTCATGTGCTTCTCGACGGTCGCCCTCGCCTTCTCCGCCACCGGGTTCGTGAAGATCACCGAGATCGGCATGGCCACGCCGACCGTGGTGCCGGTCTGCGGGGTGATCGTGTCCAGCAGCATCGGCGGTCCCGCCGGCTTGGTGGGCGAGGGCGAGGCGCTCGCGCTCGGCTTCTGCGACGCCTTCGCGTCCTGCCCGCCCGCGGTGTCGCTGCCCCCGCCGCAGGCGCTCACGCCCACCAGCATCGCGACTGTCACGAGTGCGATTCCTATGCCGCCCTTGCGCCGTCCCACGCCCTGCCTCACTTTTCTCGCTCTTTTCGCTCTACGGTCCCGAAGTCCCCCACTTTCTGTGGGACTCCGTCGGCACGGGTCCGGGTTCCGCGTGGCGCGTAAAGCATGGATCAAGAATCGCCCTGCGGACGCGGACCGGTGGGTCCCCGGGTGCCCCAGGTGTGCGACGGCGCACTTTCCGAACGATTCGCGCCACCCCGCGCTCCCGTAATGCTTCATCACCCCGTCCCGAAGATCCCACGGTCAGGTCCGCGCGCTGTGGATCGATCGCCGCGACCCGGGTCGTACCTCTGGCGGACCGCGCCCGCGCCGGGGACCATGGCGCCCAGCTCACCCCACGTCGACGCGCGCGATGCCGCGTCCCGGACGACCGGCGCCACCCTCTCCCCGCACGCGGTCCGTCGCACGCCGGGCCCGGGCCCCCAGCAGGAGGTGCCGAAATGTCTCACGACGTCCCCGAGTTACCCGCGGCCCAGTCCTCGTACGACCGTCCGCTCCCCAGTTGGTCGAACGGCCGGGATCCGGTCGGTGTCCTCGCGCGCAGTCCGCGCTCCGGTGCCCACCGTACGCTGCGCCTGCTGCGGCGTGCGTACCGGTGGCACCGGCGGGTGGCGGCCATCACCGCTCTCGGATACTTCGTCGTCTTCCTCACCCTGACCGTCAAGGCCCCGTCCCTGATGGCCCGTCCCGGCCCCGGCGATCTGCCGACCGGGCTGGTCCTGGCCCTGGCCCAGATCCCCGTCACCTGGCTGGCCGTCCTCCTCCACGAAGCCGCGGCGCGCAGGTTCGTCGATCCGCTCGCGCGCCGGGCCCGCAGCCAGGCGCGGGTGTCCGGACCGGATCGGGAGCAGGCTCCGTGACCGGGTTCAGCGGTCCCGCCCAGTCCTGGTCCCTCGTCGCGTTCTGCTCGGTCGTCGCGCTCACCCTGCTGCTGTGCGTGCTCACCGGGCCGGAGGCGGACGACCTCGCCGAGTTCTACACCGGTTACCGGTCCCTGTCTCCGCTGCGCAACGGGCTGGCCGTCGCCGGTGACTACATCTCCGCCGCCACCGTCCTCACCATCGGAGGGATCATCGCCCTGTGCGGCTTCGACGGGATCGTCCTGGCCCTCAGCGCCCTGCTGTCCCTGCTGTTGCTGATGTTCCTGCTGGCCGAACCCCTGCACAACACCGGCCGTTTCACCATGGGCGACGCGCTGGCCCACCGTCATCCGGCGCGCTCGGTGCGCGTGACGGCCTGTCTGGTCACGCTCGCCGCGCTCGTGCCGATGATGGTCGTGCAGCTCGCCGGGGTCGGGGAACTCCTGGCGTACGTCCTCGGGTTCGACGACCCGGCCATGAAGGAAGGGTGCGTGGCCGGGGCCGGCGTCCTCATGATCAGTTACGCGGCGCTGGGCGGGATGCCCGGCACCGCGCTGGTCCAGATCTTCAAGACGGTGGCCCTGCTCGGCTCCGGGCTGGTCGTGAGCTTCCTGCTGCTGCGGATGTTCCACTGGCAGCCGCAGGCCCTGTTCCACGCGGCAGCCCGGCGCAGCGGGGCCGGGCCCGCCTATCTGACCTGGGGCCTGCAGTACTCCAGCAGTCCGCATCCCGCGCTCGACATGGCCAGCACCCAGTGCGCCGTGGTGCTGGGCGGTGCCTGCCTGCCCCACGTCACCATGCGGATGTACACCGCGGGCACCCCGCGCCAGGTCCGCCGGGCGATGTCCTGGGCGGTCTCCTCGGTGACCCTGTTCATCCTGATGCTGACGCTGATCTGCACCGGAGCGACCGCGCTGGTCGGTCACGACCGCATCGCCGCCGCCGACGCGCACGGCACGACCGCCTACCTCCTGGGTGCCCGCGCCGCGTTCGGGACGACCCTGTCGCGGCCGGAGAGCCTGTTGTTCGCCACCGTCACCACCGCCGTCTTCCTCACCCTGCTCGCCTCGGTCGCGAGCATGACCCTCGCCTGCGCCAACACCCTCGCCCACGACCTGACCGCGTCCCGTGCCACTCCCCCGGCACCGCCCAGGGAACTCGCCATCGCCCGGGGCAGCGCCCTGCTCGTGGGGGTCCCCACCGTCGTACTGGCCGTCCTCGCCCAGCACCGCAGCCTCCAGCCGCTGGCGACGATCTCCTTCACCCTCGGGGCGTCCGCGATCGCCCCGGCGCTGCTCTACAGCCTCTTCTGGCGCCGCTACACCCGCAAGGCGCTGCTGGCCACCCTCGTGGTGGGTTCCCTGAGCGTCCTGGCCCTGACCCCGGGCACCACCCTGGTCTCCGGGACACCGCTGTCCGCCTTCCCCGAAGCGGACTTCGCCTGGTTCCCCTACAACACGCCGGCCCTCGTCTCCGTGCCCGCGGGCTTCCTCGCCGGCTGGCTCACCACCGTGCTGTCCGGCCGGCGGGCCACCGACCGCGAACGCAGCCGCTACGAAGCCCACGAACACCACCTCCTCACCGGCACTCCCCCGGGCCCCTCGTCCTAGTGCCGCGGCGCCAGGTCCGCCGGACAGCCGGGCTCCGGGGCGGGGCCCGGCGCAGCCGTCACTGGTTGCTGAAGGCCGCGTCGAAGGACGCCTTCGGGGTGGGCCACAGCAGCGACCGTACGAAGGTCACCGCCTCGGCGGCGCCGTGCAGGCGGTCCATGCCCGCGTCTTCCCATTCGATCGAGACGGGGCCGGTGTAGCCGATGGACTCCAGGGCGCGGAAGGCGTCCTCCCAGGGCACGTCCCCGTGCCCGGTGGAGACGAAGTCCCAGCCGCGGCGCGGGTCGCCCCACGGCTGGTGCGAGCCGAGGACCCCGGCGCGCCCGTTGCGCGGGCGCAGCCGGGTGTCCTTGCAGTCGACGTGGTAGATGCGGTCCTTGAAGTCGGTGATGAACCCGACCGGGTCGATGTTCTGCCACATCATGTGGCTGGGATCCCAGTTGAAGCCGAAGGCCTCGCGGTGGCCGATCGCCTCCAGGGCGCGGACGCTGGTCCAGTAGTCGTAGGCGATCTCGCCGGGGTGCACCTCGTGGGCGAAGCGCACTCCCTGCGCGTCGAACACGTCGAGGATCGGGTTCCAGCGGGTGGCGAAGTCCTCGTAGCCCGCGTCGATGACGGCCGCGGGGACCGGCGGGAACATGGCGACGTAGGGCCAGATGGCGGAGCCCGTGAAGCCGACGACGGTGTCGACGCCGAGTTTGCGGGCCACCCGTGCCGCCCGCTTCATGTCCTCGGCGGCGCGCTGCCTGACCCCTTCCGCGTCGCCGTCGCCCCAGACGTAGGGCCGCAGGATGGCCTGGTGGCGGAAGTCGATGGGGGCGTCGCAGACCGCCTGGCCCGCGAGGTGGTTGGAGATGGCGAAGACCTTGAGGCCGTGCCGGTCGAGGATCTCCAGGCGGGAGGCCACGTAGGCGTCGTCCTCGTCGGCGCGCCGGAGGTCCAGGTGGTCTCCCGAGGCGGCGATCTCCAGGCCGTCGTAGCCCCACTGGGCGGCGAGCCGGGCGACCTCCTCGAAGGGGAGGTCGGCCCACTGTCCGGTGAACAGGGTGACGGGGTGGGTGGCTTCGGTCATGCGGGGTCCTCGGTCTCGGGGGCGGTCTCGATCCAGGCGCCGCGTTGGGCGGCGGAGGCCAGTACGGCCTCGGTGAGGCGGGCGGCACGCAGTCCGTCCGCGAACGTCGGCAGCCCTTCGGGGTGTTCGCCCCGGACAGCGCTGTGCACGTCGGTGACGAACGCCGTGAAGGCGTCCTGGTAGCCGAGGGCGTGTCCGGGCGGCAGCACCGACAGGCGGGCGGAGTCGGGGGCGGCGGTGGCGGGGTCGCGCAGGAGCAGCTGTGATCCTTCGCGGCTGCCGATCCACAGTTCCTCGGGGCGTTCCTGTTCGAAGCGCACGCTTCGGCGGGTGCCGTGGAGTTCGAGGGTGAGGCCGTTCTTGCGGCCGGGGGCCAGTTGGCTGACGAGCAGGGTGCCGAGCGCTCCGTCGCCGAGTTCCACGAGGAGCGCGGCGACGTCCTCGTTGGTGACCTCGGTGTCGCCTCGCCGGCCGAAGACGGTGCGGGTGCGGGCGGCGAGGCGCTGGATGCGCTGTCCGGAGACGAACTCCACCAGGTCGCACAGGTGGGAGCCGATGTCGGCGAACGCCCGGGAGGCGCCGCCGGCCTGCGGGTCGGCGCGCCAGTTGGTGTCGCCGGCCTCCAGGAGCCAGTCCTGGAGGTAGGCGGCGTCCAGGGTGAGGACGGTGCCGAGCCGTCCGTCCGCCACGAGGGCGCGGGCCTGACGTGCCATCGGGTGGTAGCGGTACACGAAGGGAACCGCGGCGACCCGGCCGGCCTCGCGGGCGGCGCGGACCAGTACTTCGGCGTCCGCCACCGTGGTCGCCAGGGGTTTCTCACAGATGACGTGGGCGCCCGCGGCCAGCGCCGCCAGGGTGTGCTCGGTGTGCAGGCGGTTGGGGCTGCACACGTGGACGATGTCGAGGTCGCCGGCCGCCGCGAGGCTCCCGGCGTCGGCCTCGGGCCGCTCGACACCGAGGTCCCGTGCGGCCTGCTCGCCGCGTTCGGGCGTGGAACTCGCCAGGGCGGCCAGGTGCGCACCGGCGGCCCGGCTCGCCCGGGTGTGCACGGCCGCCATGAAGCCACCACCGATGAACCCGGCACGCAGGGGGCCCGCGGGGAGCGGACGCGACTGAACCGAACCGGGGTGCGCCGCGGAGTCGGCGGGGCCGGAGCGGGCCGGGACCGGGTGCGGTGGGGCGGTGTGGGGCGGGCCCGGGTGGTGGGGAGCGGAGTTCGGGGGGCCGGTGGGCCTGGGGTCGGTCACAGAGTGGCTCCGTAGGGGTCGCGGTCCTCGGGGACGAGGGGTATCTCGGGGGCCGCGCTGCCGATGCGGACCGTCTCGCCGGAGGTGACGGCGTCGTCGATGGACATCATGGTGTCCAGGACGTGGTACCCGAGGTCCCCGGTGGCGATGTGCGGGTGCCCCCCGCGGATGGCCCGTGCCATGTCCAGGACGCCGAGGCCACGCCCACCCTCGACCCCGACGAGCGGGACGGTCGACCACTCCGGGTCCCCGCCCCCCTGCGGCACCCGAGTGATCCTGACCTCGCCGGCGAAGGTGTTGGGGTCGGGCAGCACCAGTGTGCCCTCGGAACCGGTGATCTCGACGAACCCGGTGCGGGTGAGCGGGGAGTCGAAGCTGAACACGCTCTGACCGACACCGCCGCCCTCGAACTGGGTGAGCGCGGAGACGTGGGTGGGTACGTCGACGGTGAACTCGGTGCCCGCGCGCTCCCCGCTGCGCACCGTACGGACCGCGCGGGCGGTCGAGCCGAGCGCGGCGACCCGGGAGACCGAGCCGAACAGGCAGACGAGGGCGGTGAGGTAGTAGGGGCCCATGTCGAAGAGGGGGCCGGCGCCCCTGGCGAAGAGGAACTCGGGGTTCGGGTGCCACTGGTCGGGGCCCGCGTACTGCATGACGGTCTGCGCGGACAGCGGGGTGCCGATGTCGCCGCGGGCGACGGCCCGCAGGGCGGTCTGGAGGCCGGGCCCGAGGATCGTGTCGGGGGCGACTCCGACCCGCAGGCCGGCCGCGGCCGCCTGGTCGAGCAGGGCGCGGGCGTCGGCCCGGTCCACCGCGATGGGCTTCTCGGACCAGACGTGCCTGCCCGCGGCGAGAATCGCCGAACTGACCTCGGCGTGCACGGCGGGCACGGTCAGGTTGACGATGATCTCGGTGTCGGGGTGCGCGAGGACGTCCGCGGCCGTTCCCCACTCCGCGACACCGTACGTACGGGCCTGGTGCTCGGCGCGGGCGGTGTCGAGGTCGCCCACGACGGCCACGTGCAGGTCGGGGAAGCGGGTGAGGCTGGTCAGGTACTGGTCGCTGATGTTGCCGGCGCCGATGACCCCGACGCCGACCGGACGGTGTGCCGTCATCAGGCGATGCCCTTCCCGTTCAGGTAGGAGACGCCCGTCGCGATGCCCTCGAAGATGTCGCCGTCGTAGTGGTCGAACTCGATGACGGCGTACTCGGCGTGGGGGGCCGCGTCCAGCGCGGCGGCCAGCGGGATCTGCCCCCGGCCCGCCGCCACCTGGTGGGTGTCCGCGGGGTCGAAGGGGGCGCCCGAGGTGAACGGGTCGTCGATGACGGGTCCGTCCTTGATGTGCAGGGCGCGTACCCGGGACCCCAGTCGGCCGAGGAGCGCGACGACGTCGTTGCCGCCGGCCGCGGCCCAGAACAGGTCGATCTCCAGGGCGACTTCCGGGTTCAGGAGGTCTGCGAAGCGGTCGAAGGCGTTGACTCCGCCGACGGTGTGCGCGAACTCCTGGGAGTGGTTGTGGTAGCCGACCCGCAGTCCGTGCTCGGCGGCGCGTTCCGCGGCCTCGTTCAGCAGGGCGGCGGTGCGGGCGATCTCCTTCTCGTCGGCCCAGCGGGAGGCCGGCACGAACGGGTCGAAGAGGATCTCCACGCCCAGTCGCCGGGCGGCCCGGAACGTGTCGTCGAGGCCGGGTGCGGACGCGCCGTCCGGCGACAGGAAACCGGCGTGTCCGGTCCGTGCGGTCAGGCCGTGCCGGGCGAGCGCGTCGGCGAGTTCGTCGGCGCGGTGCACGAAGCCGAAGGCCTCGACGTTGGTCAGTCCCAGGGCTGCCAGACGGCCGAGGGCGGCGTCTTCGTCGGCTTCCAGGGCCTGGCGTACGGAGTAGAGCTGAACCGACAACTGCGGTGTCGACAAGGGGGACTCCTCTCATGGCGGACGGCCGGGAACAGAATACCGACAGGGCTGACGGTTTCTAGGGGTCGTTAGCATCTCGTTCATGGCAAGGGAAACGGCGCGGCCGGGGGCGGCCCCACGGAACTACCCCAAGGGGGAGCGTCGGCGCGCCCAGATCATCGAGGCCGCGTTCGCCGCGTTCGGGCAGGTGGGCTACCGCAACGCGAGCATGGTCCAGCTCGCCGCCGCCTGCGGTGTCTCGCGCGCCGGGCTGCTGCACCACTTCCCGACCAAGGAGTCGCTGCTGGAGGCGGTCCTGGAGGCACGCGACCGCCAGGACGGGGAGCACTTCCTGGAGTCGGGCGCGCTCAGCCAGGACGGTCTGGCGTACTTCGCCGGCATGCTCAGGCTCGTCGCGCACAACCAGGCCAACCCCCTCATCGTGAGCCTGTTCGCGGTGCTGTCCAGCGAGGCCACCGCGTCGGACCACCCGGCACGGCCGTACTTCGTCGAACGCTACGCACGGACCCGCGCCGAGATGCAGTCGGCCGTCGACGACCTGGCACGGCGCGGGCTGCTGCGCCCGCACGCGGACGCGTCGCGGCTGGCGGCGGATCTGGTCGCGTTCATCGACGGCCTGCAGATCCAGTGGCTGCTCAGCCCGGACGTGATCGACATGCCGGAGCACCTGCGCACGATGCTGCGCAGCTTCATCACCGTGGAACTCCCCTAGCCTTCCGCTCGTCGCGACGTGACCGGATGGTCTACCGAAGGGTCTGATCGGCGTGGATGTGTACGAGGCGGTGGACAGCCGTCGGGCGGTACGGGCGTTCAGCGACCGGCCGGTGCCCCGGGAGGTGCTCGAACGGGTGCTGGCGGGGGCGGCGCGGGCGCCGTCGAGCGGGAACCTCCAGCCCTGGCATCTGTACGTGGTGTCCGGCGAGCCGCTGGCCGAGCTGAAGCGGCAGGCCACGGCCAGGGCGCTGGCGGGCGACCCGGGCGACGAGCGGGAGTACCCGATGTACCCCGCCGACCTGGCCGCGCCGTACCGGGACCGCTTCGCCGCCGCGGCCGCGCAGCGGTACGCCGCGCTCGGCGTCGAACGCCACGACCCCGACCGGCCGGTGAAGATCGCCGCGTTGAACTCGGGGGCGTTCGGGGCGCCGGTGGTGCTGTTCTGCTACCTCGACCGGACGGTGGGCCCGGGACAGTGGACGGACGCCGGGATGTACCTGCAGACGGTCATGCTGCTGCTGAGAGCGGAAGGGCTGCACAGCTGCCCGCAGGTGATGTGGACCATGTACCACAGGACGGTCGGCCGACTGGCCGGGGCCGCGGACGGACTCGTGCTGCTCTGCGGGGTCGCGGTGGGCTTCGAGCAGACAGGTGCGCCTCAACTGCGCACGGACCGGGCGGACATGACGGAAACGGTGACCTTCGTAGGGTCGTGATGGCGGGCCCGTGAGCTCCGCCGGAGGGCTGTGTCGTGCCGACCGGGGTACGAAGGCGACGAAGGGGTGCTCTTCCTGCTGCCGCAGGACCTCTCGGCCCGGGACGGGCGGACGGGCGACCGGCTCCGCGTCTCCCTGCCGGCACGCCGGGACGTTCTCGTGAACGGTCTGAAGAAGCGAGCCTCGTCGTCGCCGCGCCCGCGCATCCGGCGGCCTGACCGGCCTCCGACGCCCGCTCACACTCCGAAGAGCCGTGCCGCGTTGTCGTGGCACACCGCGCGGAGCCACTCCGGTCCCAGGTCCAGGCGCTCCAGCGCCTGCAGTTGGTGCACGTACGGATAAGGGATGTTGGGGAAGTCGGAGCCGAGCAGGACGCGGTCGCCCAGGGCGGCGACCCTGGGCAGGGCTCGGGGCGGGAAGGGCATGAACCGCTCGGTGAAGTCGGTGAACGCCATCGTCGTGTCCAGCCGCACCTCCTCGTACCGTTCGGCGAGGCCGAGGAACTCCTCGTACTCGGGCATGCCCAGGTGCGCGACGATCAGCCGCAGCCGCGGATGCCTCGCCAGTACCCGTGCGATCGGCCCGGGGCCGGTGTGTTGGCCGGGTGCGGGGCCCGAGCCGCAGTGGATCACCACGGGGATCCCGGCGTCCGCCAGCAACGCCCAGGTCGCGTCGAGGAGTTCGTCTTCCGGGTCGTACGCACCCACCTGTACGTGTGCCTTGAACACCCGGGCGCCCGCTTCGACGGCCTCGCGCACGTAGGTCTCGACACCGGGCTCGGGGAAGAGCGTCGCGGTGTGCAGGCAGTCCGGGGTGCGGCCGGCGAAGTCGGCGGCCCAGGCGTTCAGCCAGGTCGCCATGCCTGGCTTGTGCGGATAGAGCATCGAGGTGAAGGCACGGACGCCGAACTCCTTCAACAGGGCGGCCCGTTCCTCCTCGGCCCTGCGGTAGGTGATCGGCCACTGCAGGCCACCGACCAGTGGACCGTTGGTGTCGAAGTAGTTCCAGACCTTGTGCAGGACGCGCTCGGGCATGAAGTGCGTGTGGACGTCGATCAGTGCCGGAAGGCCGAGCCGCTCCCGGAAGCGGCGGATCTCGGCGGCCTCCGCCTCCGAGGCCCCGTCACTCACGGGAGTGTGCCGGGCAGCGTCGGCCGAGGCCGTTCGGTGATCGTTCATACCGCCCACGATCGGTGCCGGAACGCGACGCGTCCAGCCCCTTCCGGCCGGACGCGGTCCTCAGGACAGGTAGCCCTCCACCTCCGACGCGGGACGGACGTTCGCCTCGCCGGGGTCCTGTCCCGCCTCGATCCTGGCCCGGCGCTGCCGGAGCAGGTCCCAGCACCGGTCCAGCTCGGTCTCCAGGCGGGCCAGTCGCTCGTGCTCGGTCGGCTCGTCGATCTCCTGCCGCGCCAGACGGTCACGCAGGTCCTTCTCCTCGCCGATCATCTCGGTGATGTGACCGAAGATCTCCCGCTCGGCCTCGGCTTCTGACCGTGTCATGACTGCCCCTCTCCGGACGACGCGACGGCACCCCGTTCCCCTCCCTACCTTCTCGCACCCCGGCCTCGAACGCATCGGCCGACGGCGGCGGCACGGAGTACGGTTGCCCGCGGACCGAGGGAAAGCGGTTGCTGCGAGGCCGGGTCAGGGACACCACAAGGGAGGATCACCACCGATGGGGTCCACGTCGGAACGGCCGCTCGACCACCGCTACCGGGGCGAACACCC
>NZ_JBEYFC010000305.1:0-10937 GCF_040634175.1 Streptomyces sp. NPDC007162 | reverse complement strand
GCTGGCCCGCGTCGGCCGGGGCGGTGAGGATCTGCTGGTAGGCGGGGTGGTCCGGGATGTCGGGGCGGTCCGGCCCGGTGGCGGGTGAGGGCAGCTGGAGCACTCACTGCTGAGCGGACCGAGGTTCTGCGCAACGACTTGCCGATCGAGGACCCAGCACTCAGCGCCTTTCCCAGCCCAGCCAGTCCGCTGGCCCGAATCCGGGTCAGAACGTGTCAGCCTCGACAGGCAGGGCGACGGCGACGGCTTCCGCCGCGAGGCGGACCTTCTCGCCGTAGGGCGTGAGGAGTTCCGGAAGCATGCGGCTCTTCGGGCCCGAGATCGACAGTGAGGCGATCGGCCGGCCGCGGCCCGGTCGGATGGCGGCAGCGACGGAGACGACGCCCTCCTCGACCTCCTCCCGGCAGATCGCGAACCCGGCCTCGGCGATGCCCCGAAGTTCGGCCCGCAGGCGGTCGGGGTCGGTGATCGTGTGCGGAGTGACCGCGTGCAAGCCGCCGGCGATGTACGCGTCCACCTCCTCCTGCCGCAGGGCGGCCAGGACGGCCTTGCCGTTCGAGGTGGCGTGCAGCGCTCCCCGCGCCCCGAGCGGCGCAACGGCGCGGACGGGCCGGGTGCTGTCGACCCGCTCGACCAGGACGACCTCCCGGCCGGCAGGGACCATCAGGTGCACCGTCTCCCCGACTTCGGCGCCGAGGTCCCTCATCGTGGGCAGCGCGGCGGGCCGCAGTCCCCCGCGGGCGCTGACGGCACTGCCGACCACGAAGGCGCGGACGCCGACCTGCCACCGGCCGCCGCCCGCCTGCTGCTCGATCCAGCCCGCGTCGGCGAGTGTCGCCAGGTTGCGCTGCACCGTGGTCTTCGGCAGGCCCAGGGTCCGGGTCAGTGCACTCAGCCCGATCGGCTGGTTGACCGCCACGGCCTCCAGCACCTGCAGTGCGGTAGTGACGCTGCGCATCGTCCTACCTTCGTTCCCGGGCATGTCGCTGAGCGCCTCTCCCCTGATGTTCGCACGTCAGCGGCGCAGTCTACCGGTTCGCCGTCCTCTGCGCGGCCCTGCGGCGAAAGCACGGTTTCCCCTGAGCCCGCCGGGCCGGTTCGCCTCCTCCGCTCTGGCCGAGAGCCGTTGAAACGGCCGCTTGACGCACCGGAATCGCGGATCTACTTTTACCCAGGGTCCTAATTACGGTCCACTGGTCCGCATAGCGGACCAACAGAGAGACGGGGGCGCAATGACGGCAGCAGTGAATTCCGCCCGACCCGGCCAGGCCTTTCTTGAGGGAGTACGAGTACTCGACGTGACCGGAGCCCTGGCAGGCCCTTACTGCACGACCATCCTGTCCGACCTGGGCGCGGACGTTCTCAAGATCGAACCGCTCACCGGTGACCGCATGCGCGCACGACGGCTGGGGCCGGATCGCAGGCCGCTCCCGTTCGTCCTGACGCATCGCGACAAAGGGAGCCTCGCGGTCGACATGAAGTCCGCCGCGGGCGCCGAGATCGTGCGGTCCCTGGCGCGGCGCAGCAACGTCCTGGTGGAGAACTTCCGGGCCGGCGCCATGGCGCGGCTCGGCCTTGGCTACGAGGATCTGCGGCCGGAGTGCCCCGACCTCGTCTACTGCTCCATCTCCGGCTTCGGACAGTTCGGGCCGATGCGCGATGCGAAAGGCATCGACCTGATCGCGCAGGCCTACAGCGGGCTGATGTCCGTCACCGGGACCACCGATGGGCAACTGGCCAAGGCCGGGTTCCCCGTGTCCGACGTGGGCACGGGCATGTGGGGCGCGATCGGGGTGCTGGCCGCCCTATTGCGCGCACGCGCCGGAGGCGGCGGCGCGTACGTCGACGTCGCGCTCGCGGACTCGGTGGCCGCCTGGTCTCTGTGGGAGGTCGCCGACTATGTGGCGACCGGTGTGGAACCGGTCCCCCTGGGCACCGCCCACCGTCTGGCCGCCCCTTATGAGGCGTTCACCTGCCAGGACGATGCCACCCTCGTGCTCGGCGCGGTCGACCGGGCGTGGGAGGCTCTCTGCGCCGTCCTGGAGATCGATCTGGGCGACGACCCGCGCTTCGCCACGGAGTACGAACGGTTCTTGAACCGGGGATCCCTCGCGGAGATCATCAAGGCACGCTTCGCCACGGCTCCCCGGGATCACTGGATGGACGCGCTGCGGTCGGCAGGGGTCCCCTGCGGCCCGGTCAACAGCATCGGCGCCATCCTCAGGGACGAGCAGTTCGCCGCGCGCGGCCTCTTCCTGCACGACGAGAAGCGCTTCGCGGAGCCCACGATCGTGAATACTCCCATCGTCGCCGACGGGGCGCCACGCGCCCGTGGTCCCGCGCCCGAAGTGGGAGCGGACACTCTCGCGATCCTCGGCGAACTGGGGTACGACGACGAGCGGATCGCCGCACTGGTCGAGGACGGTGTCGTCGGTGTCCCCGATGCCGACGAGAGCCTGTACACGCTGGCGGTCCGTAGCGCCGAGGGGCAGAAGTGAATCAGGAGGGCATCCTTATGACCACTCCGACGCATACGTCACCGGTGGACTGGGCGGACGGTCTCGGTCTCGCCCGTGTCCTCCACGGCGGTGGCCCCGTCGTCGTACTGCGGCGGGACGGCGCGGTCGAGGCACGCTTGGCCCTGGTGGACGGGCACACGTTCGATGACCTGCCCGCGCTCCTCGAAGCGGCCGAAGGTGACCCTGCGGCCATCGAGGCCGGCACTGTGATCGAGGCGCCGGACGATCATCTGCTCAGTCCGGTCGGGCGTCCCGGCAAGGTCATCTGCATCGGCCAGAACTACCTCACGCATGTGCACGAGGGCGGCCGCGAGGCGGGACCAGCTCACCCCGATCTGTTTGCCAAGTGGCACACCTCGCTGACGGCGCCCTTTGCCGACGTGGCGCTGCCGCCGGAGTCGGACCAGGTCGACTACGAGAGCGAGCTCGCCGTGGTCATCGGTATCCGTGGACGCCGGATCGCGGTCGAGGGCGCCGCGGGCATCGTGTTCGGGTACACGGCGGCCAACGACGTCTCGGTCCGTGATTTCCAGTTCCACACGGGGCAGCGGACAGCCGGCAAGGCATGGGACGGCCTCACCCCCGTCGGACCGGTCGTCGTGCCCGCCGCGCAGCTCGGCGGCGTACGTCCCGACCTCACCATCACCGGCACCCGCGACGGTGAGGTGCTCCAGGACGACCACACTTCCTCGCTGCTGTTCGGGATACCGGAGCTGCTGGCCTACATCACCACCGTGATGACCCTGGAGCCGGGCGACCTGATCCTCACCGGCACGCCGGCGGGGGTCGGGTTCGCGCGCGAGCCCAAGGTCCTCCTGCGGCACGGCTCCGAGTTCGAGGTGTGCATCGAGGGGATCGGCGCACTGCGCAACCGCTTCGTGGACGAGAAGACCGAATGACCTCGGCGGCCGCTCCCCCACGCATTCGTACCGACCTACGCGACGCCGTCGCCACCGTGGAGATCGTCAACCCGGCCCGACACAACGCGCTGTCCGTGGCGATGATGACCGAACTCACTGTCGCGCTGAGGACGATGGACGAGGACCCGGCCGTCCGGGTGGTCATCCTGCGCGGGGCTGGTGAACGGGCTTTCGTCTCCGGCGCGGACATCAGCGAGTTCCCGGACCAGCAGGACAGGGCCGCGCGGCAGGCGGCGGATGAGGCGGCCAGAACTCTGTTCGCGCAGTTGTCCGCGCTCTCCGTGCCCGTCATCGCCCGCATCCACGGCTACTGTCTGGGCGCGGGCATGGCCCTCGCCCTGGGCGCGGACCTCCGCTGTGCGGACACCCGCGGCGTCCTGGCCATCCCCGCCGCCCGCCTGGGAGTCGGCTACCCCCTGGAGCAGACCGCCGCACTCGTCCAGACCGTGGGACCGGCCGCGGCGAGCGACCTGCTGTTCACCGGACGCCGGCTCCCGGCCGCGGATGCGCTCGCCATGGGGCTGGTGGACCGGGTCGTCGAGCCCGACGAGCTCGGCAAGGTCGTCGACGAACTGGCCGCAGCCATCGCGGCGAACGCACCTCTGTCGGTCCGCGCCGCCAAGGCGTCCCTACGGGCCGTCCGCCATCTGAGCGGGGGTGACGGCGCGTCAGGGGATGCCACCCACCGGCTGGCTGTCGAGGCCATCGCCCGCTGCAGCACTTCAAAGGATCTGCAGGAAGGCGCCCTCGCCTTCCTGCAGAAGCGGCCCCCGAGCTTCACCGGCCATTGAAAGCATCCACTTCTTCCGCCGGCGATGGGAGCACCGCGCGCGAGGCGCCTCCGCCTTGGAGGTCTCCGGTTGAACCGGTGCACGAATCGCTCGGGCAATGCCCGGTGTGGGCGGGGCCGCGGCCGATGACCGGCGCTCTCCCACGCCACGGCCGGCGGCCGGCCCGGCTTACGCCCGGGCCGCTGCGGGTCGGGTACTGCCTCGCAGTCGAACCGTGGCGGCTCCCGGGCACAGAGGCGTCGTTTCGACCTCCGGCACGGACTCCGACCGGCATGTCGGCACGGGTGGCTCAGTGGGGCATGTCGTCCAGGGCCGTGGACACGCCCGCGAGGCTCGGCGGCTCCACCGCGTACAGGACAACGGTCCCCCCGGGGAGATCCGCCTCCGTGACCCGCAGGAACCCGCCCTCCTCCAGGAGGAGTTGTTTCGCGGTGTCGTCCTCGTCCGGCGCCGCGATCACCCGGCGGCAGCGTGGCTCGGCAGTGAAGAGCGCGGGTACGAGACCCCGGAGCAGCCGGGCGGCAAGCCCTTCCCCTCCTGCCGGCGCCACGACGCTCACGGCGAGATCATGGGCGCCGAAGGGATAGCAGGCCCGAAGGGGGTGCCCGGGAACGCTGTGCAGGCTGAACTCGATCTCCGCTGCCCCTTCGACCGGCGACGCGACATAGACACGCGTGGTCCGGCGGGCAGGGCGGGAGGAGTCCAGGAGGCTTCTGAGTCTCCAGCCCGGAACACTGGTCTCCTCAAGGTCGGGGACAGGCATGGTCATGGCCGGCTCACACACTCTCGACGTGCTGTCGCTGCGCGTCCACCCAGCGACGCAGCTCGGACTTGACCACCTTGCCGCTCGCGTTGCGGGGCAGCTGCTCGGCGACCAGGATCCGGGTGGGCAACTTGTAGCGAGCCAGGTGCCGGCCTGTGAAGGCGCGAACGTCCTCCAGCGTGGGTGACGTACCTGACTCACAGGTGAGGACGGCCAGAACCGTCTCGCCCCACTTCGGGTCCGGCACACCGATGACGGCCGCCTCCAGCACACCCGGGTAGGCGGCCAGGACACGCTCCACCTCGGCGGGGTACACGTTCTCCCCGCCACTGATGATCATGTCCTTGAGGCGGTCAACAATGTAGTAGCAGCCGTCCTCGTCCCGGTGGGCGATGTCACCGCTGTGGAACCAGCCCGCGTCGTCGAAGGCCGCGCGGGTGGCGTCCGGGTTGTTCCAGTAGCCGACGGTCACGTTCGGTCCGCGCACACAGAGTTCGCCGCGAGCGTCCGCCTCCTGGATCACGGCCCCCGTGACGGGGTCGACGAGCCGGATCTCCGTGTACGGCATCGGAACGCCGGCCGATCCCGTCTTCTTCGCCGTCAGCCCGGCCGGCAGGTGGGTGGCGAAGGGAGCTGTCTCCGTCAGGCCCCAGGCCTGCTGGAGCAGGATGCCCCGCTCGGCGTAGTCCGTGATGAGCTGAGGCGGTACGGGCGCGCCAGCCACGATCGCGGCTCTCAGGGAGCTGAGGTCGGCGTCTGCGAAACCGGGCACGCGGGCGAGGGCAGCGTACATGGCGGGTACGGCGAAGAAGCTGTTCACGCGGTGCTGGACCAGATCGCGCAGGCACTGCTCGGGGTCGAAGCCCCGTCGCAGGACCACGGTTCCGCCCCGCACCAGGGTGCGCAGGGTGAGGGCGTTGAGGCCGCCGATGTGGAAGAGGGGGGCCACGGCCAGGTTCACGTCGTCCGGGCGGGTGTCGACGGTGCTGTCCACGTTGACGGCGTTCCACCATATGTTGCCGTGGGTGAGCATGACGCCCTTGGGCCGGTCCGTGGTCCCCGAGGTGTACATGAGCACGGCCAGGTCGTCCTGGTACAGCGCGACGGGTTCACGGACGGGCCGGTCGGAGGTGAGCAGGTCCGACAGCGGGGTCCAGACGGTTCCGGGCGAGCCCGCCGCCGGACACTGCGGATCGGTGTCGGCCAGTACGCGGCAGCGGGCCGGGGCGTCGGTGAGGACCGACTCGACCAGTTCCCGGTGCCCCTCTTCGACCACGACGGTGTGTGCGCCACAGTCGTTCAGGATGTGCTGCACCTCGTCAGTCGCGAGCCGGAAGTTGACCGGGACGAGGACCGCGCCGAGGTGGGCCGCCGCGAACAGCGTCTGAAGGAACGTCACGCTGTTGAAACCGAGGTAGGCGATCCGGTCGCCGCGGCGCAGGCCCCGCTCCGCCAGACCGGCGGCCAACTCGGCGGCGGTCCGGCTCAGTTCACCGGCCGAGACCTCCCGGCCCTCGTAGATGACGGCAGGTGCGGTGGGGAGCTGGCTTCTGCGGCGCAGGGCCGCGGTGGGGCTGATGTCGACGGCGGCCATGGGGCGGCTCCTTCGATGGCAGTCGGACACTGGTGGGAGGGGTCAGAGGCCGGCGCCGCCGGCCGGCTTGCGGAAACCTCGGACAGCGATCCCGCCATCGGCGGGTATGACGGCTCCTGTGACGGTGCCGCTGTTGGCGCGGGAGGCGAGCAGTACGTAGGGACCGGTGAAGTCCGCCGGCTCCACGCTGGAGTCGTACAGCGGAATGAGCGGTTGCTGTTCCTGCCCAGACGCCTCGTTCTTGGCGAAGGAGGCTTCGAGCGTGCGGTTCTGCAGGCCCAGGCTCTGCGGTCCGCGCAGCTTGGTGCGCATGCCGCCGACGGCGACGCCGTTGACGCGGACGCGCGGCGCCAGCTCGTAGGCGAACTGGCGGAGCAGGCCGAGGCAGGCGTGCTTGCTGGCGGTGTACAGAGAGCCGCCGCCGTCGGTGTGGAAGCTGGCGTTGGACAGTGTCATGACGATGCTTCCGTGGGTGGCGACCAGCTCCCGCCAGGCGGCTTCGACGGCGAGGACGTAACCCTTGACGTTGATGTCGAAGATTTCGTCGAAGGCCTCGGAGATCTCCTTGCCGGACAGCCGGGTGACGCTGCGGTGGTAGTCCCAGATCCCGGCGTTGGGGACGAGGATGTCCAGTTTGCCGAACGTCTCGACGGTTGCCTCCACCGCGCGGTGCAGGTCCTCGGGAGACCGCACGTCGCCCGTGACGGGCAGGACCCGCTCCCCCAGGTCGCCCGCGGCGGCCACCACCTCGTCCAGCTGCTCGCCGTTGCGGCCGAGTACGGCGACGCGGGCGCCCTCCGCAAGGTAGCGCAGGGCGACGGCGCGGCCGATGCCGGAGCCGCCGCCGGTGATCAGGGCGACGTCACCCTCCAGCCATCCCATGGCTCAGTGCTCCTTGAGGAAGTCGGTGACCAGGCGCTCGAACTCCGCCTGGCGCTCCAGCTGAACCCAGTGGCCGCAGCCGCCGAAGACGTGCAGCTGGACATCGCGGATCTGCTTGAGCATGAGCTGGGCGCCGTCGAGTGTGATGGTGCGGTCGTCACGGCCCCAGAGCAGCAGCGTGGGCGCCTTGATCCTGTGGACGCGCTGCCACAGCGGGTCCATGCCGTGCCGCTTGCCGAAGGCGGCGTTGTACCGGTGGTAGAAGGCGATGTGGGACTCGTCGAGGGATGCCTCGTAGCGAGCTTGCGCGGTGTCGGCCCACCGCTTGGGCTCGGCGGTCATCACGCCGATGAAGTCCCGCATCTTCTTCAGGGTCGGGCCCTCGCCGTTGTAGTAGCGGAACATGGCCTTCTGGCCCTCGGTCGGGGTGGGCCCGAAAGGAAGCCAGCCGCCGCCGGGAGCCATCAGCACCAACTTCTCGACTTGGCCGGGGGCGTCGAGCGCCGTGGCGATGGCGGCGGCCCCACCGAGGCTGTTGCCGAGCAGGTGGAAGCGGTCGATACCCAGAGCGTCCAGGGTCTGCAGCAGCGCGTCGACGGTGATCTCCGTGATGCTGCGGGCGTCCAGGTCGGCCTCAGTAGGGCGGTAACTGCCGCCGAAACCGGGCTGGTCGGGCAGGATCACGCGGAAGTGCCCGGTGAGGGCGGGCAGGTTCTGGCGGTAGTTGGCCACCGCGCTCGCGCCGGGACCGCCGCCGTGCAGCATCACCAGCGCCGGCCCCTGGCCCGCCTCGCTGACCGCGATCGGCCCGAGCGTGGTCTGCACGGTGTGCTCGAGGAGCTTCGGCTCTTCAGTCTGGGCAGTGGTCACGAGGGTCTCCGGTCACAGGAAGGTGCTGATGTTCTTGGCGAGCAGGACGTTCTGGTCGAGCAGGATGGTGCGCCGGGCGATCAGGAGGGTCCCGTCCTCGGTGCGGCGCAGGACGTCGGTGCGCCCGCCGGCGTAGAGGTCCACCTCGCGTTCCAGGCGGTTGCGGTAGCAGAGGAAGGCGGACTCGGCGACGTACTCGTCCGGCGCGTCTCCCGCCTGGACGGACACGTTGGTGATCAGGTGCCGGGTACGGGACGGCGGGTCCTCGGCCCAGGCCATGCCCGAGTCGAACCGGCGGATGCGCCAGACCAGGCTCGCTTTGGTCTCGTCGAAGATCGCGACCTCGCCCGGGGCGCCGTCCGCCAGGGCCTGCTGGCGGCGCAGCCGGTTGGTGCGGACCGGCGCCCAGTAGTGGAGGTCGTCGGCCAGCAGCTCCAGCCAGTCGGCGTAGCGGTGCTGGTCGAGCAGTTGGGCCTCCAGGGTGTAGAGGCGCTGCACTTCGAAGTGGAGCCGGATGTCGTCGTCGACGGCCGCTGGGGTCGTCTCCGGTGCGTGCGTACTCATCGGTGAGTCCTCCTGCGGGCCGCGCTGAGTGGTGTCATTCCAGCGCGACCGGCGTGGTTCGGGGAGCGTCCGTGCCGGTGTGCGGCACACCGGCGCCTCAGCCCTTCAGCAGCTTGCGCAGATCTGCGCTCTCGTCGGCGAGTTGGGCCGGATCGACCGGGATGCCACGGTCGATGAGCCGCCGGGCCGCCTTGACCTCGCGGGCCCGGTCGATGGCCGCCGCGGCGACCAGCCGGTCGCCGTGCAGGCCGAAGACGGTGAAGGTGCCGTCGCCCGGTGCGCCGCGCACCACGGTCCGTTCGGCGTCCGCCATGGTGCCGACGGCCTCGAGGCGGGAACCGTGGCGGTCGGACCAGAACCAGGTCGCCGTCGGCTTCGGCCCGGGACGGCCCATGATGGCCAGAGCGGCAGCCTCGCCGTCCCGCTGGGCGGCGTCCCAGTGCTCGTGCCGTACGCGGTGGCCGTCCTGCCGGGCCACGTCGCCGACGGCGAGGATGTTCGGGTGGCTGGTGCGCTGACCGGCCTGTACGACGATGCCGTTGTCCACCGTCAGCCCTGCGGCCTCCGCCAGCTCGGTGGCCGGACGAATGCCGATACCGGCCACGACCGTGTCGGCGGCCACAGCGCCGCCCTGTCCGGACAGGTGCACCAGCACCTCCCGGCGGCCCGGGCGGCGCTCGATGCGCTCGACGCCGGCGGTCCGCACCTCGATGCCCTCGGCGGAGTGCCGCGCGTGCAGGGTACCGGCGATCTTTTCGCCGACCACCGCCCTGAGGGGGACGGGCACCGGGTCGATCAGCGTGACCCGGCAGCCCAGGGCACTTGCGACGGCCGCGGTCTCGGCTCCGATCAGGCCGGCGCCGATCACGGCGACCCGGGCACCGGGCAACAGCTGCGCCCGCAACCGCTCGGCGTCCTCCCAGGTGCGCAGCAGGTGTACGGCGGGGTCGTCGCCCCCGAACACGGGCAGCGCGCGGGGCGTGCCGCCGGTGGCGAGCACGATCCGGTCGGCGGTGGCGGTACGGCCGTTGGCCAGCTCCACTCCCCCGTCGTGCGGCCGGATCGCGCGGACGAGGGCCCCGTCATGGAGTTCGACGCCCTGGTCCGCGTACCACTGCTCCGGTCGCAGCAGCACGTCCTCACGTCGGGCCTTGCCGAGCAGTACGTCCTTGCTGAGCGGCGGCCGGTCGTACGGCAGGCCGCGCTCTGCCGAGTACAGCACCAGCTGTCCGTCGTAGCCCCGGTCGCGCAGCACGTCGCACAGGGAGACGGCGGCCAGGCCGGCGCCCACGACGGCGATCCGTCCTGGGGCGCTCATGCGGTGGTCTCCTCACCGGGGTGCAGCCAGATGCCGCCGTCACGTACCTCGACGCGGTGGGTGCGCTGGGCGACGGTCGCGGGCATGCACTGCGGCCGGCCGGACTTCAGGCAGAAGCGCGCACTGTGCAGCGGGCACTCGACCTCACCGCCCTCGATCCACCCGTCCGCGAGCGAGGCCTGCCCGTGGGAACAGGTGTCGTCGAGGGCGAAGTACTCGCCACCGTCGTGGAAGACGGCGATGGCGTCGCCGTGCCCCGTCGTCTCGGCGGGGACCTTCAGCGCCTCGCCCTCCTCGATGTCGTCGACGGCGGCGACCCGGATACCGGTGCCGGTTGTGCTCATGGGGTGTCCTTCTCGTTCTCGTGCCAGGCGGGCGTGTTCATCAGGTCGCGCCAGCGGGCGTAGAAGCCACGGGCCGCGCCGTCGCTGTAGAGGCGGCCGGTCGTGCCCGGATGGACGCCGTCCTCTTCGGAAAGGCCCAGCCCCATCTGGTAGTTGAGAGTCATGGAGCCGGCCACGAATCCGTGTGCGGTGGCCTGCACCTCGCTCCAGTTCTCGCCGTCGTCCTGCTCGAAGATGCCGCTCGGTCCGAAGGTCCGCAGGTTGTACAGGCGCTGGGCGTTCTTCACCTCGTCCGGCGCGGATATTGGACGCAGCGTCCCGGAGGCGTGGCGGACCCAGGCGGCGCCCGCGTCCTCGGCCCGCGAGTGCATC
>NZ_JBEYFC010000304.1:0-10972 GCF_040634175.1 Streptomyces sp. NPDC007162 | reverse complement strand
AGTCGTTGAGCGTCGACAACCTCTTCGTCTTCGTCCTGATCATGGCGAAGTTCGCCGTGCCCTCGCAGTACCAGCAGCGCGTGCTGCTCGTCGGCGTCCTCATAGCCCTGGTGCTGCGCGCGATCTTCATCGCCGCGGGCGCCGCGATCCTCGCCAGCTTCTCGTGGGTCTTCTACCTCTTCGGAGCCTTCCTGATCTGGACCGCCTGGAAGCTGATCCAGGAGGCTCGCGCCGATGAGGAGGAAACGGAGTTCGAAGAGAACAAGCTGCTCAAGGCCGTCGAGCGCAAGTTCGGTGTGGCCGACCGCTACCACGGCACCAAGCTGTGGATCCAGCAGAACGGCAAGCGGGTCATGACCCCGATGCTGGTCGTGATGCTCGCGATCGGTACGACCGACGTCCTGTTCGCGCTGGACTCCATCCCCGCGATCTTCGGCCTGACGCAGGACCCGTACATCGTCTTCACGGCCAACGCCTTCGCGCTGATGGGTCTGCGACAGCTGTACTTCCTCATCGGCGGACTGCTGAAGAAGCTCGTCCACCTCTCGTACGGTCTGTCGATCATCCTCGGCTTCATCGGTGTGAAGCTGGTGCTGCACGCCCTGCACGAGTCCGGCGTCCACGTCCCGGAGATCAGTATCCCGGTCTCCCTCGGCGTCATCTGCGCGGTCCTGATCGTCACCACGATCACGAGTCTCAGGGCCTCCAAGAAGCAGGCGGCCGAGACGGCGCAGGCGCCGGGCGAAGGCGCTCCGAAGGACAGCGTCGACGTCTGACCGCTCGACCGACTGCACCGTACGACCCGGGGGACGGGCCGCGCCGACGGCCGGCCCCCGGCACCTGAAAGGACCGGAAATGCGAGCCCTGTACGCCTCTGCCACCATCGCTGCATGATCATTCGGCTCAGGTCGCTCACCACTCAGTGGACGTTCCTCGTGCCGGTGCTCGCGGTCGTCCTCCTCGCCCTCACCTGGGGACGTGATCTGCCCGGCTGGGTCGTGGCGCTGGTGACGCTGATCCTCGCGGGATCGGTCCTGGCGCCGGTCCACCACGCCGAGGTCGTGGCCCACCGGGTGGGCGAACCCTTCGGCTCCCTCGTCCTCGCCATCGCCGTCACGATCATCGAAGTGGCCCTGATCGTCACTCTCATGGCCGACGGCGGGGACAAGAGTGCCACCCTGGCCCGGGACACCGTCTTCGCCGCCGTCATGATCACCTGCAACGGCATCGTCGGCCTCTGTCTCCTGGTCGCCTCGCTGCGCCACGGTACGGCGGTCTTCAATCCGGAGGGCACCGGAGCCGCCCTGGCGACCGTGGCCACCCTCGCCACGCTCAGCCTGGTACTGCCGACGTTCACCACCACCAAGCCCGGCCCGGAGTTCTCGGGTGTACAGCTCACCTTCGCGGCGCTGACCTCACTGATCCTCTATGGCCTGTTCGTGGCGACGCAGACCGTACGGCACCGCGACTACTTCCTGCCGATCACCCGGCAGGGCGAGGTGATCGCGGCCGACGACCACGCCGCGGCCCCCTCCGCGCGTACGGCCTGGATCAGCCTCGGACTCCTCGGCCTCGCCCTGATCGGTGTCGTCGGACTCGCCAAGGGGGTGTCCCCGACGATCGAGGCCGGTGTACAGGCCGCCGGTCTGCACCAGGCCGTCGTCGGCGTGATCATCGCCCTGCTGGTACTGCTCCCCGAGACCATCGCGGCCCTGCGTTCAGCCCGCCGCGACCGCGTGCAGACGAGTCTCAACCTGGCTCTCGGCTCCGCCATGGCCAGCATCGGCCTGACCATACCCGCGGTGGCCCTCGCCTCGATCTGGCTCTCCGGACCACTCGTCCTCGGACTCGGCTCCACCCATATGCTGCTGCTCGCGCTGACCGTGGTGGTCAGCTCCCTGACGGTGGTGCCGGGCCGGGCCACACCTCTGCAGGGCGGTGTCCACCTGGTGCTGTTCGCCGTCTACCTGGAACTGGCGATCAACCCATAGACCTCGCGCGGCCGGTGACCGGCTCGGCCGCCGCCACCGGCGCCGGACCCGTCTCGGGCAGCAGGACGAAGCAGCCCAGACTCAGCAGCGCGACCCCCGCCAGATACGCGCCCACACCCCACGGCACCCGCCCGTCGTGCTGCGCCAGCGCCGTCGCCACGATCGGCGTGAGCGCGCCCCCGACGACCCCGCCCAGGTTGTAGCCCACCGCGGCGCCGGTGCAGCGAACCCGCGGCTCGTACAACTCCGGCAGATAGGCGGCGACCACCGAGAACATCGTGATGAAGGCGACCAGGGCCCCCGTGAACCCGAGGAACATCAACAGCGGCTGTCCGGTCGCCAGCAACGCGACCATCGGGAACGACCACAGCGCCGAGGCCGTACACCCCACCAGGCACAGCGGACGCCGCCCGTAACGGTCGCCGAGCAGGGCCATCACCGGCGTGAGCGAGCCCTTCACCACCACGGCGGCCATGATGCAGACCAGCATGACGGTACGGCTCACCCCCAGCCGCTCCGTCCCGTACGCCAGCGACCAGGTCGTCACCGCGTAGAACACCGCGTACCCGACCGCGAGCGCGCCGGCCGTCAGCAGCACCAGCCGCCAGTGGTGCCGTACGACCTCGGCGAGCGGCACGCGCGCGTGTTCGTCGATCTCCAGGAAGCGCGGGCTCTCCGGGAGCGACGAGCGCACCCACAGCCCGCTCAGCGCCAGCGCTCCCGCCGCCCAGAACGGCACCCGCCACCCCCACTGCGCGAACTGCGCGTCCGACAGGGTCGCCGACAGGGCCAGCATCACGCCGTTGGCGAGCAGAAAGCCGACGGCCGGGCCGATCTGCGGAAAGCTCGACCACAGGGCGCGCCGTCCGGGAGGCGCGTGCTCCGCGGTCAGCAGCACCGCCCCGCCCCATTCCCCACCGAGCCCCAGCCCCTGCAGGAACCGCAGCGCCAGCAGCAGGACCGGAGCGCCGACACCGATGGTGCCGTACGAGGGCACGCACCCGACCGCGACCGTCGAGACGCCGGTCAGCAGCAGGGACAGGACCAGAACGGGACGCCGGCCCCGCCGGTCCCCGATGTGCCCGAACAGCGCCGAGCCCAGCGGCCGGGCGACGAAGCCCACGCCGAACGTCCCGAACGCCGCCAGCGTCCCCGCGACCGGCGAGAACGTCGGGAAGAACAGCGGCCCCAGGACGAGCGCCGCGGCCGTCCCGTAGACGAAGAAGTCGTAGAACTCGATCGCGGTCCCGGCGAGCGAGGCCGCGGCCAGCCGCAGCATGGAGGGAGAAGTTACGGTGCGTACATCGTGCATGCCGGGTCAACTACCCACGGTGATCGTGGGTTACGGGGGCGCACGGCGTCCTTCGCGGGCGCTCCGGCGCACCGTGATAGACCGGTCTGAGCTGCGGTCCCACCAGGGCCGTTCACCAGTCAGACGGACCCGGAGGAACAGTGCCCCGCACCCTGAGCGACGCCCCGATCATGATCCTCAACGGACCCAACCTGAACCTGCTCGGCCGGCGGCAGCCGGAGATCTACGGCTCCGACACGCTCGCCGACGTCGAGGCCCTGTGCGTCAGGGCGGCGGCCGCGCACGGTGGCACCGTGGACTTCAGGCAGTCCAACCACGAGGGCGAACTGGTCGACTGGATCCATGAGGCGCGCCTCGACCACTGCGGGATCGTCATCAACCCGGGCGCCTATTCGCACACCTCGATCGCGATCCTCGACGCCCTCAACACCTGTGACGGGCTGCCCGTCCTGGAGGTCCACATCTCCAACATCCACAAGCGCGAGTCGTTCCGGCACCACTCCTACGTCTCGCTGCGCGCGGACGGTGTGATCGCCGGATGCGGTGTGCAGGGCTATGTGTTCGGCGTGGAGCGGGTGGCGGCGCTGGTCGGAGCCGCCACCGCCGAGGCCTGACCGGTGCCTCAGAGGCGCCCGGCCTCCACGATCCGCCGCAGGAAGCGCCGGGTGCGCTCCTGCTGCGGGTCACCGAACACCTGGTCGGCCGTGCCGCGTTCGAGGACGACACCGCCGTCGAGGAAGCAGACCTGGTCGGCGACGTCCCGGGCGAAGCCCATCTCGTGCGTCGCCAGCACCATGGTCATGCCCTCGTCCTTCAGATCGCGGACCACCGTGAGCACCTCACCGACCAGCTCCGGGTCGAGGGCGGCGGTGATCTCGTCGAGCAGGAGCAGCCGGGGCCGTACGGCCAGGGCGCGCACGATGGCCACGCGCTGCTGCTGTCCGCCGCTCAGCCGGTCGGGGTAGGCATCCGCCTTCTCGCCCAGCCCGAGGCGCTCCAGCAGCTCCCTGGCCCGGTCCTCGGCCTCGGCGCGGGCGACACCGTGCACCCGGCGGGGGGCCAGGGTGATGTTGTCCAGCACGGTCATGTGCGGGAAGAGGTTGTACGCCTGGAAGACCACGCCGATACGGCGCCGGACCGCGTCCTGGTCGGTACGCGGATCGGTGATCTCCTGGTCGTCCAGCCAGATCGCGCCGTCGTCGATCTCCTCGAGGAGGTTGGCGCAGCGCAGCAGCGTCGACTTGCCGGAGCCGGAGGCTCCGATCAAGGCGGTCACGGTGTGCGGGGCGACCTCCAGGTCCACGCCCCGCAGGACGACCGAGTCCCCGAACGTCTTGCGGACGGACTCCATGCGCAGGACAGGCGCCTCACTCATATGGATCCTCCCTGGGCCCGCTGCCGGTCCATCCTGGCCGTCACCCAGTCCGTGAAGCGCGTCATGGGGATGGTCAGTGCCACGAACACCAGCCCTGCGACGATGTACGGCGTGTAGTTGAGGCTGCGCTGGGCGATGATGTCGGACGCCCGTACGGCGTCGATCGCGCCGCCGATCGACACGAGCCCGGTGTCCTTCTGCAACGACACCAGGTCGTTGAGCAGGGGTGGCACCTGGCGGCGCACCGCCTGGGGGAGCACCACGTGGCGCAGCGCCTGCCGGTTGGTCAGTCCCAGCGAGCGGGCCGCCGCGCGCTGCGAGGGGTGCACGGACTCGATGCCCGCGCGGAACACCTCGGCGACGTACGCGGAGTACGTCAGCGTGAGCGCCGTACCGCCCAGCAGCACGGGATCGACGGTCACGCCCTGGAGACGCAGCGCGGGCACCCCGAACACCACGATCATCAGATTGATGATCAGCGGCAGACCGCGGAAGAAGTCGGTGTACGCCGCCGCCAGCGCCCGCAGCGGGAAGAACACGGGCCCCGGCAGCGTGCGCGCGACGGCGATCAACATGCCCAGGACGAGCACCAGGACGCCGCAGATCAGCAGCAGCCGGATGTTGAGCCACAGGCCGTCGAGAACCTTGGGGAACGCCTCGCGCGCGTACTGCCCGTCGAAGAAGGTCTCCTTGGTGCGCTCCCAGCCCGGCGCACTGACCACGACCATGTACAGGACGACGGCCGTGACCAGCGTGGACAGCGCGGCGATCGCGGTCGCGCGACGCGCCCGGACGCGCTTGTGGCGCTCGCGGTCCAGGCGTCGCTGCGAGGGGACGTACGCGTCGCGCATTCCGTCTTCGCCGGAGTCCTCCCCGGACTCGGCCTTCGTGACCGTCACCTGAGCACCGGAGCGTCGACGGCATCGGACAGCCACTGCTTCTCCAGCTTCGCCAGTGTGCCGTCCCCGCGCAGGGCGTCCACGGCCGAGGTCACGCAGGAGGTGAGGGCACTGCCCTTGTCCAGGACGAGACCGAACTGCTCAGGCGTACCACCCTGGTTCTCGAACTGGCCGACGATCTCGGCGTTCGGCACCTGGGCCGCGGTCACGTAGAAGGCGGTCGGCAGGTCGGTCACGATCGCGTCCACCTGGCCGTTCTTGAGCGCCGAGATGGCCTGGTCGTTCTTGGAGTACGCGGCCGCCTCCTGCGACGGCTTCACCACGTCGCTGATGTAGTTCAGACTCGTCGTGCCCACCTGGGCGCCCAGCTTGAGGCCCTTGAGGTCGGCGACGCTCGTGGCCTTCGCGGCCTTGCTGCCCTTGAGCGCGATGACCGCCTGGCGCACGTCGTAGTAGCCGGAGGAGAAGTCCACGGCCTTCTTGCGCTCGGTGCTGATGGAGACCTGGTTGATGTCGAAGTCGAACGTCTTCACCCCTGGGGCGAAGGCCTTGTTGAACGGCACGCTCTGCCAGACGACCGCGCTCTTGCCGTACCCCAGCTGCTTCGCCACGGCGTACGCGACCGCCGACTCGTAGCCCTCGCCGTTGGCCGGCTTGTCGTCCTTGAACCATGGCTCGTACGCGGGTTCGTCCGTCGCGATCGTCAGTTTGCCGGTGGTCCGGGTGGCCAACTTGCCCTTGGCGCAGGTGGTTCCGGCCGACGAGGAGGACGCGCCGGACGCCTTGTCGTCCGGCTGCGGAGCACAGCCGACAGCGGTGGCGAGCAGGGCTATGGTGGCGGCGGCGGCAGCGCGACGCAGCGCGCTCGGGGCAGGGTGCATGGCGGGAGAGTGACAGCGAAAACCGCGTTTGTCCAGGTCAAGCGGGTATTTGTCCGCATACTGGGAACGGGCGTTGCGGTTCTGTGAACACTGCCGCCCGGCGTGCGCACGGACCTGCCGGGGCCGCCGGTCGAGGGCGGGGAATGATGACCGGCGGCCCGTACCGCGCAGGAGCCGTCATCCTGTGCGGGGCTGCCACCAGTTGACCGCGCAACCACACGCGCCGGGAGCGTGCGCTGGGCTCCGGCGCGTGCGAACTGTTCACACGGGGCGCGCGTTTGGCCGTGCGCGCCCCGCGCTCACCACCCGCGTGCGTGCCACTCCGGCAGGTGCGGGCGCTCTGCACCCAGCGTGGTGTCGTTGCCGTGGCCCGGGTAGATCCAGGTCTCGTCCGGGAGCACGAAGACCTTCGCCTCCAGGCCCGACATCAACGACTCGAAGTCCTCGGGGCGTGTTGTCCGCCCAGGCCCGCCGGGGAAGAGGCAGTCGCCCGTGAAGGCGTGCGGATGGCCGTGCGGGTCGTCGTAGACCAGGGCGATGGAGCCGGGGGTGTGGCCGACGAGGTGGCGGGCGGTCAGCTCGACCTGGCCGACCCGGATGACGTCGCCGTCGTCGACGAGGACATCGGTGGTGACCGGGACGCCGGTGGCGTCCTCGCGGCCCGCGTACGTGCGCGCGCCGGTGGCGGCGACGACCTCGGCGAGCGCCTGCCAGTGGTCGCCGTGCCGGTGCGTGGTGACGACGGACGCGATGCCGTCGTCACCGATCGTGCCCAGGAGCGTCTCCGCGTCGTTGGCCGCGTCGATCAGCAACTGCTCGTCCGTGGCGCGGCAGCGCAGCAGATAGGCGTTGTTGTCCATCGGCCCGACCGCGATCTTGGTGATCATCAGGTCCTTGAGCTCGTGCACGTCCGCCGGCCCGCCGACCGTGACCTCTCCGCTGTACGTCATGGCGATCAGCCTATAGCGGGCGCGGCGACGGTTCGCCCGCTACAGCGCAGGCAGCTTCGGCAGCTCCCCGCCGGACAGCTCCAGAGCGGTTCCGTCGCGGCGTCCGCACAGCCAGCCCAGCAGGTCCGCGGGCCGGCCCTGGACGGTGACCTCCGTCCGCGGTGCCTGCCGTCCCGTGTGCCACGCGCGCGTGCCGTCCGTGATCCGGGTCGCCGGCACGTCGGAGTTCCCCAGGAAGCGGTCGGCGAGGAAGGCGATCTCCCGTTCGGTGAACTCGTCCGGAAGGTCCTCCAGCTCGTACCCGGTCCCGAGGTCGACATGGTGCAGCTCGACCTCGCCCCAGCGGCGGAACGGCACCCGGGCCGCGGTGTCGGTGACCCCGTTGCGCAGCTCCACCGTGCGCGTCCAGTCGGCGGGCTCGTCCGCCCGGGCCCGGAACGCGGCGTGGCTCGCGCGCAGGTCCTCCAGCTGCACGTCGAGCGGGCGCGGCGCGTCCCGCTCGATGTCGGAGTCCCGGGCCTCGGCGGAGGCGTACATGGGGCGGCCGTCCAGAACGTTTCCGAGCGCGTCCGCGTTGCGGGCGAGGTGGGCCAGGACGTGGCCGACCGTCCAGCCGGGCAGCCGTGACGGTCGCGCCACAGCCGCGTTGTCCAGTGCGGCGACTGCGCTGAGGAGCCGGTCTGTCGCTTCCTGTACAGACACCAGGTCATGAGCGTGATCAATCATGGGGCTGACAGTAGCCCGGCCCCACCTTCGGGTGAAGGTTTCCGTCGGGCCCCGTAAATCGAATGCGCGTGCTATATCGTCGTTGACGGCGTCGGGCATGCTGGATGGTCCGGGATTGTTTACGCATCCAGGAATCCGTCCGGCGTTGTCAGTGGCTCCCCCTAGTCTGAAGAAGCACGGGGCCCTGCCCCTGTCACTTCTTCTCAAGAAAGGTGCGGACCGGCTGTGGCCGACCGTCTCATCGTCCGTGGCGCGCGCGAGCACAACCTGAAGAACGTCTCGCTCGACCTGCCTCGTGACTCGCTCATCGTCTTCACGGGCCTGTCCGGGTCGGGCAAGTCCTCCCTGGCCTTCGACACGATCTTCGCCGAGGGCCAGCGTCGCTACGTGGAGTCGCTCTCCTCGTACGCCCGCCAGTTCCTCGGGCAGATGGACAAGCCGGACGTGGACTTCATCGAGGGTCTGTCCCCGGCGGTGTCCATCGACCAGAAGTCGACCTCGCGCAACCCGCGCTCGACGGTCGGCACCATCACCGAGGTCTACGACTACCTCCGGCTGCTCTTCGCGCGCATCGGCAAGCCGCACTGTCCCGAGTGCGGCCGCCCGATCTCCCGCCAGTCGCCGCAGGCCATCGTGGACAAGGTGCTGGAGCTGCCGGAGGGCAGCCGCTTCCAGGTGCTCTCGCCGCTGGTGCGCGAGCGCAAGGGCGAGTTCGTCGATCTCTTCGCCGACCTCCAGACCAAGGGCTACAGCCGCGCGCGCGTGGACGGCGAGACCGTCCAGCTGTCCGACCCGCCGACGCTGAAGAAGCAGGAGAAGCACACCATCGAGGTGGTCATCGACCGCCTCACGGTGAAGGACACCGCCAAGCGCCGCCTCACCGACTCCGTGGAGACCGCCCTCGGCCTGTCCGGCGGCATGGTCGTGCTCGACTTCGTCGACCTCCCCGAGGACGACCCGGAGCGCGAGCGCATGTACTCGGAGCACCTGTACTGCCCGTACGACGACCTCTCCTTCGAGGAGCTGGAGCCGCGCTCCTTCTCCTTCAACTCGCCCTTCGGCGCCTGCCCCGAGTGCACCGGCATCGGCACGCGCATGGAGGTCGATCCGGAGCTGATCGTCCCGGACGAGGACAAGTCCCTCGACGAGGGCGCGATCCACCCCTGGTCGCACGGTCACACCAAGGACTACTTCGGCCGCCTGATCGGCGCCCTCGCGGACGCGCTGGGCTTCCGCACCGACATCCCCTTCGCCGGTCTGCCGCAGCGCGCCAAGAAGGCGCTGCTCTACGGTCACAAGACCCAGATCGAGGTCCGCTACCGCAACCGGTACGGCCGCGAGCGCGTGTACACCACGCCCTTCGAGGGCGCTGTGCCGTTCGTCAAGCGCCGGCACAGCGAGGCCGAGAGCGACGCCAGTCGTGAGCGCTTCGAGGGCTACATGCGTGAGGTGCCCTGCCCGACCTGTCAGGGCACGCGCCTGAAGCCGATCGTCCTCGCCGTCACGATCATGGAGAAGTCGATCGCCGAGGTCTCGGCGATGTCCATCAGCGACTGCGCGGACTTCCTGGGCGAGCTCAGGCTCAACGCGCGCGACAAGAAGATCGCCGAGCGCGTGCTCAAGGAGGTCAACGAGCGGCTGCGGTTCCTGGTCGACGTCGGCCTCGACTACCTCTCGCTGAACCGTGCGGCAGGCACCCTCTCCGGCGGTGAGGCCCAGCGCATCCGCCTGGCCACCCAGATCGGCTCCGGCCTCGTCGGTGTCCTGTACGTCCTGGACGAGCCGTCGATCGGTCTGCACCAGCGCGACAACCACCGACTGATCGAGACCCTGGTCCGGCTCCGCGACATGGGCAACACGCTCATCGTCGTCGAGCACGACGAGGACACGATCAAGGTCGCCGACTGGGTCGTGGACATCGGTCCCGGCGCCGGCGAGCACGGCGGCAAGGTCGTGCACAGCGGCTCCCTCAAGGAGCTGCTCGCCAACGCCGAGTCGCAGACCGGCCAGTACCTGTCGGGCAAGAAGTCGATCCCGCTGCCCGACATCCGCCGCCCGCAGGACCCGTCCCGCCGGCTCACGGTGCACGGCGCCCGGGAGAACAACCTCCAGGACATCGACGTGTCCTTCCCGCTGGGTGTGTTCACGGCCGTCACGGGCGTCTCCGGCTCCGGCAAGTCGACGCTGGTCAACGACATCCTCTACACACACCTGGCCCGCGAGCTGAACGGCGCACGCAACGTGCCCGGCCGGCACACGCGTGTGGACGGCGACGACCTCGTCGACAAGGTCGTGCACGTCGACCAGTCGCCCATCGGCCGCACCCCGCGGTCCAACCCGGCGACCTACACCGGCGTCTTCGACCACATCCGCAAGCTGTTCGCGGAGACCACCGAGGCGAAGGTCTGCGGCTACCTGCCGGGCCGCTTCTCCTTCAACGTCAAGGGCGGCCGCTGCGAGAACTGCGCGGGCGACGGCACCATCAAGATCGAGATGAACTTCCTCCCGGACGTCTACGTCCCGTGCGAGGTCTGCCACGGCGCCCGGTACAACCGGGAGACCCTGGAGGTCCACTACAAGGGCAAGTCCATCGCCGAGGTCCTGAACATGCCGATCGAGGAGGCCGCGGAGTTCTTCGAGGCCGTCCCGTCGATCGCCCGGCACCTCAACACGCTCAAGGACGTCGGTCTCGGCTATGTCCGCCTGGGCCAGTCCGCGACCACGCTGTCCGGTGGTGAGGCACAGCGCGTGAAGCTCGCCAGCGAGCTGCAGCGCCGCTCCACCGGACGGACCGTCTACGTCCTCGACGAGCCGACCACCGGTCTGCACTTCGAGGAC
>NZ_JBEYFC010000303.1:0-11005 GCF_040634175.1 Streptomyces sp. NPDC007162 | reverse complement strand
GAAGACCTTCATCTCCTTGACGCCCTTGGCGAGTTTGCCGAGGCTGGTGATGCCCTTGCCGCCGGGTATGCAGTCCATGGCGGCGAACGCCACGTCCCATAGGGATGCCTGTCCCTTGGAGTATTTGTAGAGCGTGTCCGCGAGGACGACGAGCGCGGCGACGAGGACGATCGCGCCGAGGATCGGCCCGCCGATGATCATCGCGATGATGCCGACGACGGCGACGACGACTTTGCAGACGGTGACGATGGTGTCCCAGTTGTCCTCGAACCAGTGACCCACGTCCTGCCACCAGTGCCGGTTCGGGATCCCGGCGTCGGAGGCCTCGTCGATCTTCCGCTTCGCCTCCCCGGCCGCGTCGTCACGCATCTTCCGCGCGTCCTCGGCCATCTTCTTCGCGGCATCGAGGGCACTCTGGGCGGAGGTGACGTCCGACTGGGCTTTGGAGTGGGCGGACTTGGCGCTCTGCACGTCCCGGGTTGCGGCCCGCACCTTGCCCTCGTCCGGCTTGTCGGCGTCCGACTTGCTGCCGGTGGGGTCGTCCTTGTACTTGTCCGCTTCCTTCGTCGCCCGGGTGACCCACGAATCGGCCGAAGACAGGCGGGACTTGGCTGAAGAGAGGTCCGACTGGGCGTCCTTCGCCTTGGCGAGGGCCTTGTCCGCCAGGGCCTGGGCCCGCTCCAGCTTGGGCCAGTAGTCCGCGAGGGCGTCACCGCACAGCTCGTAGGACTTCTTCAGCTTCTTCAGGTTCTTCGGAACGTCCTTGAACTGCTCCTTGAAGACCTCCGCCGACTTGCCCGCCCACTGAAGGAGGGCGTCCTCGCCGGCCATGCCCTTGACCAGACGCAGCGCGTCGGAGACGTCGTCGGCGAAGGAGTGGAGCTGCGCGGCGAGGGTGCGCACGCGCTGCGGGTCGCCGGGGGTCGGGTCCTTGTCGAGGTCGAGTGGATGCCAGTCCGCCGGTCGGTACCCCGCCATGTCCCCGCAACCCCCGTCGCGTACGCCCCGTCAACAAGCCTGTGCACACGCGAACTTACAAGGAACTGTCGTTCGAGGTGAAGCCCGGCGCACAGGCTGCGGCGCGGGCCGGGCACTCAGGCGCCGAGACGGTCGCTCACGAGCGGTCGGGGCGCCGCGTCCCCGGTCGACGGCGGACGGTTTCCGGATCCGGCTCCGGGACGAAGGCGGGGCGGGCGCCGGGGAAGTCGCTCGGGAACACGTCCATGCGGGTCGAGGCGGAGAGGACGGCAACGAGGAACTCGACGATTCCGCCGTCGAAGTGGGGCCATTTGGTGTTGCGTGCCCCGTTCGCCGTGACGGTCCATTCGTTCGGGGCGGCCTCGGGTTCCGTGACCCAGTAGATCGTGTCTCCGTTGTCGGTCTTCCCGGCCGCCAGTAGGTGATCGATCCTGTGCGGGACTCTCTTCCGCAAGCCCTCCGGCATCTGCTCCAGCAACTCGGCGGCGCGTTCGGCGGCGTCGACGAGGCATGTCGGCCCGAACTGCGAATGCGGATGCAGGATGGTCATGAAGCCGTCGAAGTCGCCCGGCCCGTACCGTTCCGCCAGCCATTTGTAGTCGTCCGGCAGCAGGACCCCGAGTTCGTCCTGCACTCGTTCCCAGTCGACGGCGCCTTCGATCGCACCGGTCTGCGGCGGTACGAGTCGCAGCAGCTCTTCTCGTGCGGTCGTCACTGCATCTCCGTCCGTTCAGCGGTGGCGGCGTCCGCGCAGGCCTCGAAGGCCGTCTTCGATCAGGTAGGCGCACCGCAGCCACCAGTGCTCCAGCGTGCCGCGCACCGTCACGTACATCCACCGACGCTTGAACCACGGCGGCAGGTCCCGGAACGGCACGAACGTGAGCGTGTCGCCGATCGCGTCCTCGGCCGGACCGCCCGGCCCCTCGGCGCGCAGCGCGGCGAACAGCTCCGGGGTCAGCCGGCCGTTGAGGCGGGCCGCGGTGCCCGCCGCGGTGCAGGCGTATCCCCGCTCTCCCTGGTCCGGGAGATTCATCGCCCGCACGATCCGGGGGGACGC
This sequence comes from Streptomyces sp. NPDC007162, assembly GCF_040634175.1. Taxonomy (NCBI): domain Bacteria; kingdom Bacillati; phylum Actinomycetota; class Actinomycetes; order Kitasatosporales; family Streptomycetaceae; genus Streptomyces; species Streptomyces sp. NPDC007162. The sequence continues at coordinate 8,970 of NZ_JBEYFC010000303.1, read as the reverse complement.
CTCCTCCAGCGGACAGTTGAGCGCCAGCCCGATCACCGCCGTGCCGAGATGGTCCTCGCCGCGCTCGAACGCGGCGTCCCACTCCGCAGGGTCGGCGAGCCCCAGCAGACCCTCGCCGGTCTGCCACCGCGTCTCCCACCGCAAAGGGTCAGTCCGCGAACCGGAACGTCGACGTGATCGCGTCGAAGATGTCGAAGAAGGAGTCGGCGAGGTCGAGGACCTGGCTGCTACCGGCCACCAGGGCGACCTTGCCCTCCTGGCCGGGGACCGGGATGAAGGTCTGCATCAGGACGGCGCGGATGGTGCGGCCCAGGCTGTCCTCGGGGACCGGGATGTCCTCGATGCCGTACGTCCGGGCGGCCGGACCTACGCCGGGGATGTCGACCGTCGTCACCTTGCGCCAGGAGTCGCCCTCCCGGTGGGCCTCCTTGGGGGCGAGTTGGGCGGTGATGGCGGCGGGGTCGTTGGAGAGGGGCGCGCCCTCGCGGGTACGGCCGCCGACCAGCGACACCGTGACCGATCCGGTGATCGGGGTGTCGCCGCCGAAGCTCTCCGCCATGCAGCCGCAGTACATCGCGCCCGACTTCCAGGCGTCGGCCGCGGACTTGCGCAGGAAGCCGACGTACGTGTCACGGTACTGCGCCAGCTCCGGGTGCTGGGCGACGCGCTCGTTCACCATCCGCCGGATCGAGTCGTCCCGCGACTCCGGCCGCACGTCGAACTCCCACCACGACTCCGGCACCTTGATCCGGAAGCCGCCGCGCTCGATGGTGAGCGTCTCCATATAGCGCGCCATGGTGTACGCCGTCCCCGTCCGATGATCTGATATACGGTGCCGCCCAGACTACGAGATGCGCGAACGGGGGACGGTCACGTGGGCAACGGCAAGAGCGACCTCGCGATACCGCTGAGCGAGCTGGAGGACTACGGCCGCAAGCTGCGTTCCATCAAGGAACGCCTCAACCACACCAAGAAGATGTTCGAGTCGTACAAAGACGACGTCGGCAGCGGCACGGTCTACGACGCCCTCGACGACTTCGAGTCCAACTGGCACGACGGCCGCGAGGACATCACCAAGCAGATCGACTCCCTCGCCGACATGTCCGACACCGTGGTCCGCGAGTTCAAGAAACTGGACGACGACCTCGCGAAGAAGGCGAAGGACGCGGTGCGGCCGGAGGGCCAGCAGCAGCAACAGGGTGGCGGCGGGAACAAGGCGGATTAGAGGGCCCTCCCTCACGCCGGGCGCGGTGACTCCGGCGGCGGAGGTCCGTTTCGGCGCCTCACGGGCGAGCTGACCTGCCGACGTCGTCCACGTCCACGTTCCAGGCCTTCGGCAGGTCGCTGCCGCAGAAGACGCAGACGAAGTCGCCCTCCCGGACGATGTTGTGCTCCGCGCAGGCCGGGCAGCGGCGGAACACCACCTCGTGGGTGAAGGCAGCGGGGCGGCGGAGCGGGATGCCGTCGAGGGCCCGGGCCACCGCCGGCCAGGACGTGACGTCTGGGCAGTAGCCCGTCGACTGGTTGCTGACCTCGCTCGCCGCCCACTGACCCGCCTCGCGCACGAAGGTGATCTCCCCGGCGCCGAGTACGGCCGCTCCGCCCGCGCAAGCCACGTGTTCGCTGCGGCGGGGCGCGAGAAATAGCAGCCCGTCGGCGCCGACGACGTACGTGAACGGCTCGGCCAGCTCCGCCGGTGACTGCCGTGCGGCCCACGACTCGAAGTCGGCCACGGAGGCGATCCGGGTACCGGGTCCGCCCCTGGATCGCCGTGCCATGACGACGAGTTCGGCGGGGCCGACGTAGCGGTAGCCGCGCTCCGGCGGGCCGCCGCCGAGCAGTTCCTCCAGCGTCCCGTCGTACGACCGGAGCCCCGCCTTGATGTGCTCCGCAGTGGACGAGTCCGGGCGGAGCGCCGACGGTAGATGGGCGACTCGCCACATGCGGTGGACGTGGTGCGGGGTGACGTTCCCGGCCGGGTCCGCCAAGGCGCCGGCGGCGGTGAGGATCTCGATGACCTGAGGCGCACCGGCAGCGGCGTCCATACCCGCGTCGAGGGCCATGTGCACCAACATGTCCAAGAACTCGCCCAGTTGGAGGTCAGCCGCCATGCGGCACATGCGGCGTACGACCGGCGGCGACGGGTCGCGCAGGCTCTCGACCCCCGTCACTCCGGCCGACCAGAGGACGAGGAGCGCCGCGGACAGGTCGTAGTCACGGAAGTAGGCCATCTCGTCGGCGATCGCCGTCGCCTCATCGCGGTCGAAGGCGCAGAGCGCGCAGACCGCGGCGAAGAGGCGGTCCCACTGCTGCCGTCTGCCCGCCAGGAACGCGCCGACCGAGACATCCGCGAACGACCAAGTGCCGGTGGCGTTCAGCGCGCCCACGGCGACGACCGCCCCCAGCGGCGCGAACAACTCGCGGGCGTACCTCACTCCCCGGCGGCCGCCGCGTGGGAGAGGAAGGCTGTCCAGGTGGCGGGTGGGAAGGTGAGGTGGGGGCCGCGGGAGGGGGCCGCGGTGTTCTTGGAGTCGCGGATGTGGACGGTGGCGGGGCTGACGGCGACTTCGACGCAGGAGTCGCCTTCACTGCTACTGCTGTAGCTGCTCTTGAACCACGTCAGACCGGAGGCGTCCTCGGCCGTGGTCTTGCGGATCATGTCTCCCCCAGCAGTTGTTCGATGAAGGCCGTCGACTCACGTGGTGTGAGCGCCTGCGCCCGGATGATGCCGTACCGCAGTTCAAGGATACGGAGCTGCTTCGCATCGGACACCGGTCGGCCGTTGGCCACTGCTACCGAACGCCCCACCGCTGAGCCGTCCTCGGACTTCAGCACCTCGATTCCGCCGGCCAGCCCCGCGTGCTCCTCACGATCCACCGGCATCACCTGAAGCTCGACGTTCCGCAACTGCGCCACCTCGAGCAGGTGTTCCAGCTGCTGACGGAGCACCGTCCGCCCGCCGAGCGGACGCCGGAGCGTCCACTCCTCCAGAACGAAGCTGAGTTCGGGCGCCGGGTCCCGCTCGAAGACGGCCTTACGGGCCACACGCGCGGCGATGAACCGCTCCACCTCGTCCCCGCTGTACGCCGGGCGACGCATCAGGAGCAGCCCGCGCGCGTATTCGGGTGTCTGCAGCAACCCGTGGATGTTGAGCGGGTCGTAGAGCTGGAGTTCCACCGCCCTCGCCTCCATCTGCGCCAGGTCCCGCACCTTCTTGGGGTACCGGACCCGCCGTACGTCCTCCTTCATCGCCGAGAGCAGCCCGCCCGCCCCCAGCACCTCGTCCGCCCTGTCCAGGTACTCCGGCCGGGGAATCCGCTTCCCGCCCTCGATCTTGTAGACCAGGTCCTCGCCGTACCCGACCGCCACCCCGAACTCGGCGGCCCGCATCCCCACCGCCTCCCGTCGCAGCTTCAGCTGCCGCCCGACGGTCGCGATGACCGCGACGCCCCACTCGTCGTCGGGATCCACCTCCCAACCCGGCTCGTCCGCCTCGCTCCTGAGCCGCGCCACCGTGCCGTCCACACTCATCCCGCACCCCTCCGTCGTACGACCGTGCCTCGACGACGCCCTACCCGTACGCCCGTGTCCGACAGCCCGGACAGCACCGGACAGACAGCGGACAGTGACCGTACGCAACGACTCCGTCACTGTTCACGGTAGGCATGGGCGGCCACGCTGAGTGACGTGAACCAGGAAATCTCCACCCCCCTCGGCTGCCCGATCCGCAACTTCAGCGTGCTGCTGTCACCCACACGCAGAGGAGCCCGGCTGGCGCGACTGCTGGCGACCGAGCAACTGCGGTCGTGGGGGCTGCCGTCGGAGGACGCGGCGCACGTCGTCGCGGAACTGGCGGCCAACGCGGCGACGCACGGGCGGACGGCGGGCCGTGGTTTCCGGCTGCTGATGTACGTCGTCGGGGACACGGTCCGCATCGAGGTGACGGACACCTGCGAGGAGCACCACCCCCGCCTGCAACTCCCCTCCGGGGCGGACGAGAACGGTCGCGGACTGGTGATCGTCGAGGCCCTCGCCGACCGCTGGGGCGTCTCCCTCGGGCCCCGTCCCCGCAAGACCGTCTGGGCCGAACTGACCGTCACGCGGTCTGCCGCGAGGCGGTGACGCCCGCCGCCAAGTAGTTAAAAAACCCAAAGGAAATCCCCCTCCCCAACCCCACCCGCCTCCCCGCCGCCGCCCGTCACCCTCCGGAGTGAACATGGCCAACTGGGCTGGATTTCGTGCCGGTTGCCCGGCATATGCTCGCCGCGACAACAACACCGGGTGACGGCCAAGGCAGTACACGGTCACCCGTCACCCGTGACGCACATACGACGGCCCCCGGCCGGGACTAGCGATCCCGATCGAGGGCCTGACCACCTAGGAAGACACAACCTTCCCGATGGATGCAGAGCACACTAGCGCGCCGTCGCGCGCCCGGTCAGCCGTTCCGGGGCCGAACCCCTCGTACGGGGTGACCCACGTCAACGTCCGGCTCACCATGCGGTACACGGTGGTCGACAACCGCCTCCTCCAGCACCGCGAACTCTCCCTCACCGCGATCGGTCTCGCCGGCCACATCCAGTCGCTGCCGACCGGCGCCCGCGTGGACATCAAGTCGCTGACCGGGCGTTTCCCGGAGGGCGAGGTCCGGATCGCGGCGGCCCTGCGCGAGCTGGAGGCCCACGGCTACCTGTCCCGGACGCGCGAGCGGCTGCCGAACGGCCGGGTGGTCTCGCGGACGGTGTCGTACAACCGGCCGACGGGGGTGGAGGAGGGACGAGAGGTTACGCCTACACCGCGACCGGCACCGGCACCGGTTCCCCTCCTCGATCAGACGCACCCCCCGGCACCGGCACCAGCACCGCCGCCGCGCCCGCCGAAGCCACCTCTGCCGGAGCCCACTCGCAGCACGCCCGATCCGCAGCGCACGGCCGCCACCCTCCTCTCCCGTCTCCACCACGACGACCCCCGCCTGCTCCTCCCCGAACGCGAGGTACGACGGCTGGCCCCGGCCGTCGACGCCTGGCTGGAGCGCGGCGCCTCGCCCGAAGCCGTACGCCGCACCCTCACGTCCTGCCTCCCGCCCGAGCCGCTCCGCCACCCGGCGGGCCTCCTGGCCCACCGCCTGACGGAGTACCTGCCACCGCCATCACCGCCCGCCCCACCGCGTCCGCTCCCCTTCCAGGACTGCGACGGCTGCGACCGCCCGTTCCGCGCAGCGCAACCCGGCCGGTGCCGGGACTGCCGTACCCACCAGCCGCTGCCGAGAGCGGCATGACCAGCAGTCCCTACGACGAGAGGTCCCCAGCCCTCCCCATGGTCAGCTCCCCGCACGAAGCAATGCACCGGATCTTCCAGCAGGATCCGGGGCTCTTCCCCCGAGCCGTAAGGGCGCTCGGCGTCTCCTTCAGCGATCCGGTCTCGGCGTCGCCGTTTCCCACGGACCTGACGGAGAACCGCCCCCTGGAACGCCGGGTCGACACCCTTCTCCGCCTCGACACGGTGAAAGACGGCAGCTTCCTGCTGGCCGTGGAAGCCCAGGGCGGGCAGGACGCCGACAAGCCCGCCAGCTGGGCCTACTACCTGGCGTATCTCTACGCCAAGTACAAGATGCCGGCGGTACTGCTGGTCGTCTGCCAGGACAGGCACACCGCCGCCTGGGCGGCACGGCAGGTCAGTCTCGGTCCCCCGCAGTGGCCCACCCTCACCCTGCGCCCGCTCGTCCTGGGCCCGGACACCGTGCCCGTCATCGACACGCCGGAAGCAGCCGCCAAGGACATCTCCCTCGCGGTGCTGTCCTCCGCGCTGCACAGCCGTGCGCGGGAGTCCGATGCCATACTGAAAGCACTGGCAGCCGCCCTGAAGGGCCTGCAGGCCGACGACGAAGACACCGCGAGCATCTACATCGAGCTCACCGAACAAGGCCTCGGCAAGACGCCGGCCGCGGACCTCTGGAGGCACCTCATGGCCGTCGACCTCTCCATCTTCCAGTCCCAGACGGCCGAGGCCTTGCGCGCCGAAGGCCGTTCCGAAGGCCTCTCCGAAGGCCTCTCCCACGGCCTCGCCGAAGCCCTCCTCGTCGTCCTCGGCGGCCGTGGCATCGACATCAGCGACGACGCCCGCGACCGCATCACCTCCTGCGACGACCACGACACCCTCACCACCTGGCTGACCCGCGCCGCCACGGCCACCACCACGGCCGAGCTCTTCGAGCAGCCCGAATAAAGGACCCGGCCTCGGCCCTGGCAGGACGACCGGCCGCCGCACCACCCGGAAGCTGCTCTTCGCCCCGTGGGACCGACCGCGCGCTCCGGGGGCTCTCCCCACCCCCGCCCCACCCGTCTGCCGGATGGCCGGGACCCTCGGCGTCCGGCAACGTGAGGGGCGGAAGCGTCAGTCGCGTGTGGGTGGAAGGACGCCATCGTGCGAAACGTCGTCGGGACCGCAGCTCTCCTCCTGGCCCTCGCCCTCGCCGTCACCGCGCCGGGAGCACCCGGAACCGGCACGAGCCCGGACGGCGTATGGCGCACCGACGGCTACGGGACCCTCCTCGCCGTCGGCGCACGGGGGCTGCAGGAGTACCAGACGACCGCCGTCAGCTGCCTCAAGGGCGACTTCTCGAAGGCGGGGGCGAGGCAGGGGACGTACAACGCCGACGGCGACGTCCTCACCCTGCGGCTCGCGGCCGACGGCGAGCACGCCCGGCTCGACGACGACAGCGAGGTCGGTCATCGGCGGCTGCGCCGGATCGGCTCGCTGCCGGCCGCCTGCACCCGCCCGCCCTCGACCGATCCCCGCGCCTCCTTCGACGTCTTCTGGCAGTCCTTCGAGGAGAACTACCCCTTCTTCGCGACCAAGGGCATCGACTGGCATGCGGTACGGGACCGCTACCGGCCCCTCGTGCACGAGGACACCCCCCGCTCCGACCTCTTCGGCATCTTCAGCCGCATGATCGAACCCCTTCACGACGCGCACGTCCTCGTCCAGGACGGCGACCGCCACTACGGCGTGGTGCGACCGGGCACCACGGCGCCGGGCCCGGAACTCGACTCCAGGGTGAAGAAGTTCGTCGTCGCCCGCGACCTGAAGGGAGCCACCGGCCGGCAGGACTTCGCGGACGGCCTCATCACCTACGCGGACCTCGACGGCGGCCTGGGCTACCTGCGGATCGCCGACTTCGACGGATACAACCGGGACGACGACTCGTACGGCGCCGACCTCACCGAGCTCGACCGGATGCTGAAGACCGTCCTGACCCCCGCCCGCACGCGTTCCCTGCACGGTCTGATCATCGACCTGCGGGTCAACGGCGGCGGGTCCGACGCCCTCGGCATCCACATCGCCGAACGGCTGACGGACACCCCGTACGTCGCCTACTCCAAGCGCGTCCGCGACGACCCCGCCGACCAAGCCCGCCACACCCCGCCCGAGCCGGTCCGGGTCACCCCTGCCCCCGGCTCCCGCTACACCGGCCCGGTCGCGCTTCTCACCGGCGGCTCGACGATCAGCGCCGGTGAGACCTTCACCCAGGCCCTGCTCGACCGTCCGGGCCGCACGGTCCGCATCGGACAGCCGACCCAGGGCGTCTTCTCGGACATCATGGTCCGCTACCTTCCCGACGGCATGGCGGCCTGGCTCCCGAACGAGGAGTACCTCACCCGCACCGGCCGTACCTTCGACGGCGCCGGCATCCCGCCGAACATCACCGAACCGGTGTTCACCGACGAGGAGTTCGCGAAGAACCGGGACTCGGCGTTCGACCGGGCTGTGGCACTGTTGCGGCCCGCCCGCTGACCTCCCCCCGCAACACGCCTAGAGCCGCAGGCTCTCCAGCGGTCCCAGGTACGTCGGGGTCAGGCCGCCCGTGTCGATCACCAGTCGCTGCACCACCACCGTGGGGTCCACCGCCCAGAACTTCAGGCGGTGGGTCCCCGGCGTCACGGTGTGCCGGGTCGCCGTCCGGTTCACGTTGTCGGACGTGTTCCGCGCCCACACCGTGTTCAGCAGACCGTCGTCCGCGCCCGCGGTGATGTCGACCGACTGGGGCTCGTCGTCGTCGAAGGACAGCGCGTAGTGCAGCCCCGCCGAGCCGAGCGACGGGTTGCGCGGGGACAGGTACGCCCACACCGTCACCTCCCCCGCCGACAGCAGGCTCACCTCGTACTCCAGCCGGGGCCAGGAGGCCGCTGAGCCGCCCCAGCCGCCCGTCACCGGCCACGCCGTCATCCCCGCCCCGGTCCGCCCGATGCCCGGCAGCCGACGCCACCGCCCCACCGCACGGTCGTCGTGCTCCGCGTCGATCGCCACATAGCCGCCCGCCTCGACGAAGCCCCGCAGCCCGCGCGGCCCCCGTAGGCCCCCTGGCTCCTGCGGCCCCCGCGCCGGTGGCTGCTCCGCCATGCACCGCACCGTCACCGACTCCCCCGCCCCGCTCACCGTCAGCACCCCGGAGGACCGCCCCTCCGGCGCCCGCGACCAGTCCACCCGTACCTCCACCCGCGCCTGCTGCTCCACCCGGCCCCGCGGCCGGTCCACCACCAGCCACGGGACCGAGCACTCCACCCGGTAGTCGAAGGGCGTACGGCCCCGGTTGAACACCTCGACGTACTGCTGCGGCCGGGTCTGGTAGGGGCTGAACGGCGGCAGCTCCCCGGGCCCCGCGTCCTGCGAGCCGTCCACGCAGACGCCCAGTCCGGCGGCCTCCGGTACCTCGATCCGCCGTACCGCGGGGAAGAGCACGTCCGGCAGCGCCACGTTGTCCTTCTCCGGCTGCTGCCAGGGCGCGTTGGGGCCGTACCGGGCCACGTCCCCGTAGTCGATGTGCGGCTGCGTCTGGAACCCCTGCCATTTACCGCCGGCCACAGCGGAGTTGAAGCGGTCAGTTCCCTGGCGGGTGACGGAACCGCCGAGGATGGTGTCCGCCACCCCGCTCCTGAGGTCTTTCAGGCTCAGGCCACCGGTGAGATGCGG
>NZ_JBEYFC010000302.1:0-11042 GCF_040634175.1 Streptomyces sp. NPDC007162 | reverse complement strand
GCCGTCCCCGCCACCGAGGCCGTCGCCTCCTGGAGAGACCGGCCGCTCTGCGAAGTCGCCGAATGCGCGAGCCAAGACCTTCGTTCACGGTCATTGTGACTCCTCACTGGGCGTGCCTCAGAAAAGCGAACTCGAAGCGAACCTGTCCCGGACCGGCGGATAAGAGTGGCGACTCCCCACAAGTATCACGTGTGTCTCCGCGCCTGTCTGTCAGCTGCGATCCTGATCGGTGAGATTGGTGAGATGTAGATAATGCGGGCCTTTTGACCGGGAAGAGTACGCGATTGGTCGATCATACTGACAACGTCAGTAACATTTCAACCGGGGTTCAGTGAAGATATTCGTGAGGGGCGTCGTCGGACGCCCGGGGTGTCCGCGGCCGCTGTGCCGTCTTCTGTTCGGCGGCGGCGCGCTCGCGTGCCCATTCTTCCTGAAGTGCCGCGATCTCCTCCGCCGAGAAACCGGACAGGGCGCGGTCCTCCGCATTGATGGGGATCATATGGCGCACCGGCATGTCGTGTTCGGCGAGCAGACCGCGTACCCGGGTGTCCAGCTCGCGGACCTCGTCCGGGCCCCCGAGCAGTTCTTCCAGCCAGTGGTTGGCGTTGCCGACGTGCGTGACCTCGTCGGCGTTGATGTAGTCGAAGATCGTCGCCGTCCGGGTGTCCCCGATCTGCTGGAGCCAGCGGTAGACGCGCAGGCCGCCGTCCAGGCCGATCCCCTCGCCGAGCCGCTGTTCGATGAGGATGCGTTCGGGAAGGGTCCGGCCCAGACGGAACTTGTCCCAGATCTGGAAACGGACGGGGTGTGAGCCGACGGTGCCGCCGAGTTCCCTCATTCGGGTGATGAGCAGCTCGAAGTGCCGGCCCTCGTCGCGCACCTGGCGGGCGAGGTCGTGGCGCAGGCCCCAGGGAGCCTCCGGGTGCAGCGCCAGAAGGGTGGCGCAGATCTCTGCCGCGCACAGCTCGATCTTGAAGGCGACATCGTGCAGGGGATCCACGATGTCGACCGAGGAGGACAGTTCGCCCACGCCGGCCGGGTCGACACCGGGCCGGTGTTCGCGCAGCCGGGGGTCGCGGCCGGGGCGGACCGGGATCTCCGTCAGGGCGGGCGTGCTCGTCACCGTGACCGGTGGCTCCGCTTCGCCCGTCCGCCCCGCGCACCTGTCGAAGAGCGGCGAGGGCCCGCCTTCCTCGGTGTCCCCGAGGGGACGGTGCAGGGTGCCCAGGCGGTCCAGCACCCAGGTCAGGCACTGGTGGCCGGCCTCGTCGACCAGGGGGTCGAGCCGGACCAGGAGCGCCGCGGTGGCCGCGCGCAGATCGGCGTAGGCGACGCGCGTCAGCCGGTCCAGCTGACGGTCGGGATCCTCGATGGCCACCAGGTCGTTGCACTGACGCACGAAGGCGGCGTTCAGCGGCCTCGCGGCCTCCCTCGTCGAGCGCAGCCCCGGAAGGCGCTGCCCGAGCGTGTCCGCGCACTGGGCCAGTCCCCAGACGTCCTGGGAGAGCGCCACCTTGGCCTCGGTGCTTGCGGTACGGACCAGCACGGCGGAGGCGATCTCCATCAGACGTATGCAGGCGAAGCGGAGTCCTTCCATGGCGGTCTGGTTCTCGTGCACCAGCGGTATCCGGGATTCGGTCGTTTCCATCACGGGATCACTGTCTTTCCAGAGGATCGTCACCGTCCGCGCCGGTGGCGGGGCGTGAACGAGGGGCGGGACGTCAGCCGCGCTTGACGTCGAGAGGCAGCAGCCGGCGCCGGTACGGGACGACCTCGCCGTCGTCGAACGCGTACGCCTTGGGCAGCACATCCGCCTGCTGCCAGATCTTGCAACCGCCGTAGCACCGGCCGTCCTTGCGCCAGCCGCAGTCGACACACTGCTCGTAGGGATAGAACCGCAGTTCGTCCCGGTACTCCCGGGGGCGGCCGGAGTGCCACATCTCCCAGAACTCCTCGGGCGTCAGCAGCTCGAGGTGCTCCCGGTCCTTGTAGATGTTGATCAGAGGGTGGTCGACCCAGTGCGAGCAGCCGAGGACCTTGCCGCCCGGCTCGATGACCACGGTGTTGCCCTGGGCCGCCTCACAGCCGGTGCCGATCACCTCGTCCGCGAACATGTCCTTGAGCGTGTCGTGGTCGAAACTGCACAGCGGGATCTTGTTCTTCTCGCGGTTGAAAATGAATCGGACCCCGAGTTCCGGTTGCAGCCGGAAGAGCTGCTCGGTGAGCCGGGCCAGTGCCTCGGGTCCGGACGCGACGCCCGTGTCGAGCTGCTGTACGACGTTCGGCACGCCGTAGTTGATGTAGACGGTCCGGCATCCGAGGGCGGTCAGGTTCTCCACCACCCGCAACACGTTGGGGAGGTTGGAATCCATCACGGTGAGCATCGGGTACAGCGGCCAGCCGTGCTCCACCGCGTGCCGTACGGCTGTCATGGCCTTGTCGTAGCTGCCGGGTATCCGCGTCGCCGTGTCGTGCTCCTCGGCGGTGTGCCCGTGCAGACTGATGCAGCCGCCCTTGAGCCCGGCGTCGATCATGGCCTGGCCGAACGCGGGATCGGAGATCTTGACGCCGTTGGTGACCACCCAGGCGCCCATGTTCTTGGCACGCGCGTAGGACACCACGTCCAGCAGGTCACGGTGGATGGTCGGTTCGCCGCCGAGCAGGGTGAAGGTGCTGATGCCGATGCTCTCCATGAAGTCGATGCCCTTGTACGCCTCGGCGGTGCGCATGGTCTTCGGGCTGCCGAACACCTCCGCCCCCGCGTAGCAGAACGAGCACTTCAGGTTGCAGGCATAGGTCATGACGAGCACGCCCTTGCCCATGGTGATCCTCTGGTCAGCCGGCATTGCATTCTCCTGTCGGGCCGGTGGAAGGGGCGAGTGGAGCACGGGGGGTCCTAGCCGGAGGCCGCACGCAGCAGTTCCGCATGGGCGCGGCAGCCCTCCTCCACCGTGGCGATGTCGTCCGCCGACAACTCGTCGGTGAACGGACGGGAGTTGGGGGTGGGGGTCGAGGACGACAACGGGAAGCGCTTGGCGGGGTCGCGCGGCGGATTCCCACCGGCGTCGGCCAGCATGACCTCCGGGGGCAGTCCCAGGTAGCGGGCCAGCCGCGTCACCTGGTCCGTCCGCTCGGCGGGGGCGGTGAGGCGGTCGTAGTCGACGATGAGCAGCCGGTCGGGCGCGTACGCGGCGAAGGCCCGGGCGGCTCGTGCGCTGTCGCACCAGTCCCGGACGAACGCGGGCGCCGACATGACCAGCCAGGCGACGCTCCCCATCGGAGGACGTCCGTCCAGCTCCGTACGAGCGCGGTGCACCATGGAGGCGAACACGTCGACGGGGGAGCGGTGGATGAAGACGAAGCGTGCCTCGGGCAGCGCCGCGGACAGTTCCGCGAACCGGTAGTAGTGGAAGGGGAACTTGTCCAGGATCCGTTCCGAGCCGCCGCTTCGCGCCGCCAGTTCCAGGAACTCGCGGACCACGCGGGTACGCCGGCTGATGCGCATGGCGGCGTGCCGGATCCGCAGCCGCCGGTCGGCGCGGGACCAACCGCGTACCGCGACGCTGTCCACGTCACTGGTGAACTGTTCGAAGACCCGGTCCCCGAAGACGTACGAGCCGAGCGCACGCTCGAGCCAGGTCCGTGCCCGGCGCGGACGGCCGAGCCGGGCGAGGTACGCGTCGACGCCCGCCGCGCCGCCCAGCGCCTCTTGCCAGTGCGGCCAGCCCTGGCGGCCGATCCGGTCGAGGTCCAGCAGCGGGCTCATGAAGAAGCTCAGCGCGGTCTCGTGCGCGGAGTCACCCATCGTCCGTGCCCGTTCGGCGGCACCGAACTCCGGGTACCGGGCGAGCATGCGGTACAGCAGCGTGGTGCCGCTGCGGGGGTATCCGGCGACCAGGACCGGGGCGTTGCGCAGGACGGAGGACCGGGCGGCCGACGTCATCGTTCGACCTTCCAGCTCGTGACGCCGCCCCGGCGCAGCAGGAGTTCGAGGCTGCCGGTCAGCGGCCCGAGGCTGCGTACCACGAAGGTGACCGAGGCCGCGGCCAGGGAGGCCAGCAGCAGCCGCGCGGGGAACTCCCTGACTCCGGACAGGTCCGCGGCGCCGGGAAGCGTGTGCAGGTGCCGCCAGGTCTGGAGGAACCCGCCCTGCACATAGGCCAGGTGCAGAGCCACGAGCACCGTGGTCAACGCCCACCGGCCGTCGGCGGCGGCCAGTGCGGTGGCCGCCGCCCAGGCGGCCGCCCGCCAGGCCCAGGCGATGTTGCGGCCGTGGCCGACGGCCAGCAGGTACCACCACTGGAGCCGGCCCGGGCGCACCCCCAGCTCGTTGCGGAAGGCGCGCAGATCGGTGGCGAACCGGGCCGATCCGTGGAACCAGAACCGCGACTGCCGGACGGAGGACAGCGAGTCGGGGGCCACGTCGCAGTAGTCGAGAGCGGGCACGGGACGCACCTGGGCGCCCAGCAGCGAGGCCTCGTAGCCGAGGGCCAGGTCGTCGTTGGGGCTCAGCGTGGGGAAACCGCCGATCCGCTCCAGGAAGCCGAGGGAGACGAAGCAGCCGTGCCCGATGCAGTAGGCGAGCGGGCGCAGCCCTCCCGCGCGGGCCTGCTTCGTGTACCTGCGGAAGAGGTCGTACTCGAAACCGAGTGCCCAGCGGGTCTGGGCGATCGCGTCCGACAGTCGCAGCGCTGCCCGCATGCCACGCAGAGCGCCCATGCCCCGGCAGTAGCTGGAGACCTGCTGGAAGATCTCGGGAGGCTCGTGCCCCGCGACGGCCTCGGCGTGCACGATGTCGGTCATGGCCAGGAACGCGGCCGGGTCCGGCTTGGAGTCCGCGTCGTAGACCCCGACGTAGACAGGGACGTCGCGCGCCCGGTCCCGTCCGTCCTGCCACCTGCGCAGCGCGGCGTTGAGCTGGCCCACCTTGCCGGTGGCGGTGGTCGGCGCGGCGGAATGGTGGAAGACCTCGCGGCCCAGCGAGGCGTTGAGTTCCGCGATGACGTCCGCGGCCGTCTCGGCTGTGGTGGGCCGCTGTCGCTCCGCGACGAGCCGCACGGCCTCGTCCGGGCGCCCCGTCTCCAGCGCGTGCCGGAAGGGCGCGTGGGCCGCCGGCACCAGAGCCCGGGTCAGCGCCTGGTCCAGGTCGTGGCGCGGGTCGCCGCGGCCGGCGGCCGCCCGGAGCTCGGCGAGGGCCTCCCGCCGTTCCTGTTCCTCGCGCTCGGTGGTGGCGATGACGACCTGGAGGGCGACGCCGTCCTTGACGGCACGCACCAGGTGCTCACAGGCCTCCCGCACGACCCGGTCCTCGCGCAGCATGGGCATGAGGATCACGAACTCGGGCCCTGCCACGGGGTGCGCACCGGTGCGGGAGGTGTCCGCCGCCGCGGCGTGCGTACGCCCGGACCCCACCCGCGACCGGAGCGCTCTGACCGTGCGGACCTCACCCGCGAAGGCCCGGGCGGTGACGAAGGCGAAGTAGGTGGCGGTGGGAAGGCCCACCAGATAGGTGACGAAGTCGAAGGGGGTCATGGATCGCACGGTCTCCTCCTCACACGTGACGCGTTCCGGGCGCCGGGTGCTCCGTCCGGCAGGGCACCCACAGGTCCGAGGAGAGGGACGCGGACACGGCGAAGGTCTCCTCCGTGAGCCGGACCAGATGGTCCCAGTCCTCTTCGGCGCCCCGGCCCGCGTCCAGGTCGTCGAGGTAGTCGCGCATCGAGTGGCCGAAGCTGTCCGGGAACCAGCCGGTCTCCAACTGCTCGCCCGGCAGGGACTGGCCGGGGCGGGGCAGGTGCCACATGCGGACGGTGTTGCCGCCGGGGTCCGCCAGGGCCACCCGTTCGCTGCCGGCCCGGATGACACCTGTCGAGCCGGAGATGACGACCTCTTCGAAGGGATGGCCCTCGGCGAAGGAGAACTCCGGCAGCGTCCAGTCCTCCAGGAGCTGCACCACCACCGAGTCCGGGTACTCCAGGGTCGCGCTGATCCAGTTCGCCTGCTTCAGCAGCTGGCCCGGGTGCGTGCCCGCCCGCCCGGTGACCTTGACGGCCGGACCGAACCAGTAGGCACACAGGTCGAGATGGTGTATCGCCATCTCGAACACGATGTAGTCGTCGATCGTGTGGTCCCAGCGCCCGGGTTCGCGGTCCCACCAGTCCCGGTTGCGGATGGTGCACAGATACGGCTGTCCGATCGCCCCCGACCGCAGCAGGTCGCGGACCTTGCGCCAGGCGGACACCTGCCGGCCGGTCATGTTGAGCCGGACCCGGGCTCCGAGGTCGCGCAGCCGCCTGATGCCGTCGAGTTCGGATCGCGTGGTGCACAGCGGCTTCTGCACCAGCATGGGCTTGCCGGCCTCCGCGACGGCCGTCATCAGCTCCAGATGGCTGGCCGGCGGGGTGGCGATGTCGATGACGGCCACGTCCGGGTGCGCCACGAGGTCGGCGACGTCGCGGAACCGGTGCGGTATCCGGAACTCCTCGGCGACTTCGGCCGCGACGGTCTCGTCGACATCGCAGACCGCCGTCACGTCGAGCCCCATACGGCGGTACGCCGGCAGGTGGGCGTAGCGGGCCACGCCGCCGACGCCGACGATGCCGATCCCCGGGCCGGGGGCGGGGGCGCCGGTCACGGGAACTCCCGGTGGGCGTCGAAGTTGTTGACGAAGTGGATGATCTTGTTGAGCTCGTGGCCCTTGCACAGCGGTGGGCACCGCTTCACGTCGATCATCGCGAGCACCGAACGCCGCTGCTCGCCCGCCCAGATCTCGGTGAACCGGCGTTCGTTGATGTTGCCGAACGACCAGTTGCTCTCGCCCTTGAAGGCGCAGCACACGTCCACCGACCCGTCCGCCCCGACGGTGGCGAGGAGTTCGTTGCCCCGGCACACGTCGTAGGTGCGGCCGTAGTCCTCCTGCCGTGTGACGTCGTCGAACTTGTGGTCCAGGTAGCGGATGTCGAAGCGCTCGTCACGCAACTGGCGCACCTGCGCCATCTGTTCCTCCAGGACCGTCCACAGCGACGACTCCTGCTCGAACTGCTCGTTCGACCGCTCGTAGTGGACGATCGGCTTGACCTGGAAGTAGTCGACACCGGCCGCTTTGGCCCGGCGGGCCCCCTCGGCGAGGTCGTGGACGTTGGACTCGTCCACCAGGAAGGAGAAGCCCATCACCAGCCCGGAGCCCGCGGCATCGCGCTCGGCCGCGAGGGCCGCGATGTTGCGCAGGACCACGTTGTGCAGCGCCTTGTTCACCCGGTGGGTGCGCGCGTAGACGTCCGGGGTGCCCGCGTCGACGCTGAAGCGTATGTAGGAGAAGTGCTCTACGAGGGTGCGGCGCAGCCGCGGTCCCAGCTTGACCCCGTTGCTGTTGATGCCCTGCCGGAAGCCCAGTTCGGCCGCCCGCTCCACGACCTCGTCCAGATCCTTGTGCACGGTCGGCTCACCGCCGCCGGTCCACGTGACCGACTGGACGCCGAGGCTCCTGGCGTCCTCCAGCAGTTCGAGCATGCGCTCCTTGTCCAGCACCTCCTTCCGTTCGTGGAGATAGCCGTACGTGCACCACGTGCAGCTCTGGTTGCAGATGTTGATCGGGTTGATCTCCAGGTTGATCGGCCGCATGGGTTCCGGCTGCCGAGCGGCAACCAGCACCTCGGGGTGGGCCAGCAACTTCATGGTGGAGAAGTTGTCGGAGGTGTCCAGGAGCGCTCGGCGCGCCATCGGCTCCACTGCATCGCTCATGGTGCCGGACCTTACCCACGCCTTGACAGCTTGTCAATGAAATATTGACTAGCCTGACACGGGTATTCCGGGGTGTTTTATTCACTATATGTGCAGGTCGGCGGGAAGATTTGACTCTGGAGTCAAGTCAAGAGTTGCTCCTTGTCAATAATCTGCCGTATGCTTTTTTGGGAGTGGTCAAGTACCGAGGGGTGGGTGTGGAGCATCAATTGGCCGACGAGCTGGTCGACCAGCTCGGGCGGCGCTTCCGGCATCACAGGGTCGAGCCGCGCAGTGTCGTGGCACCCGCGGACGAGTCCACGCTCTTCGTCTCCGCGGGGATCCAGCTGTGGCGCGACTGGGCTCTGTCCGGACATCCCGGCAGGACCGGGCGCGTGGGGCTCCAGTGGTGCGTACGCACCAACCGGACGGACGTCCCGGCGCGGCGCGGTGTCTCCACCTCCTTCGCCATGGTCAGCCATGTGTCGCGGGGCGCCGTCGAGCGGGAGCGGTATTTCGAGGGGCTCTTCGAGGCGTTCCACGCCGTGGGGCTGCCCCCGGACCGGCTGGCGTTCATCGCCAGCGCGGACGAGTCCGGCGGGCTGAGCGACACCTCGTCCGTCGAGGCGCTGACCCGCATGGGATTTCCCGAGCGGCGGATCGGCTCGACCGCCCGCCGCTTCGCGGCCCCCCTGACCGGCGGCCCGTTCGGGCCGAACCTCCTCGTGCTGGCCGACAACGGCACCCCGTGCGGGCTCGGTTGCACCTCGACCTGTCCGTGCGGCCGCTGGTTCCACTTCTGGAACTGCGAGTTCCTGGACTTCCGGGGCGAGGGCCCCGGCGCGGCCGCCGGTGCGCAGGAGCCGCTCGTCGACTCCGCCGGCGGCGCGGAGCGACTGGCCGCGGCGGTGCTGGGCCTGTCCGACATCTACGAACTGCCCACGTTGCGATCGTTGTACGCGCAGGTGGTCGCGGTCTGCGAGGGCGACCGGGACCATGACGCGGAGACGGCCGAGGGGCTGCTGCGCCAGGTCGCCGACCATGTCCGGACCGTGGCGCTGATCATCGGCGCGGGAGTCTCGCCCGGGCCCAAGCGCCAGGGGCATGTCCTGCGCCGGTTGCTGCGTCGCGCCTTCCTCGGCCTGGAGCTGCTGGGCAGCCCGCCGGACCGGCTGGTCGGGCCGGTCGCCCTGGCCGCGGCGGCCTACCGTCGCTGGCGCGGGTTTCCCGGACTGGCCGACTCCTCGCTGGACCTCGTCCGGGCCGAGGCCGAGAGTTTCCGGACGCTGGTGGCAGCCGGCCGGCGCGAGTACGAGAAGCTCACCCGCGAGGGGTCCGCCATCACCGCCGAGTCGCTCTTCCGGCTCAAGTCCGAGCGGGGAATCCCGGTCGAACTCGTGCAGGCCTGGGCCTCACGCGACGGCACAGACCTCGACGCCTCCGGCATGGCCCAGCACATCACAACGGAACAGCGGCTCTCCCGTGACCAGTTCGTTCCCCGCAGATCCGGGTCGTCATCCGGCACCCCGTCCACACCGTGACACGGCAGGCGGCCCGAAACCGCTCTGCCCGGCTCCGTCCCTTCCCTCCGAGGTTCAGACCATGAAGCACATCGATTCTCCCGGCCAACTGCGCACCAGCTACCTCGACTTCTTCGCGGCGCGCGGGCACGCGGTGATCCCCAGCGCCTCACTCGTCCCCGACCGCGACCCGAGCGTGCTGTTCACGACGGCCGGGATGCACCCGCTCGTCCCCTACTTCCTGGGCGCCGAACACCCCGCGGGAACACGCCTGGTGGACTACCAGAAGTGCGTCCGGACCAACGACATCGAAGAAGTCGGCGACCCCACCCATCTCACGTTCTTCGAGATGCTGGGCAACTGGTCGCTGGGCGACTACTTCATGCTCCGGCATCCGAAGCAGCCGCTGGTCGCCATCGACACCAGCAAGGACCCGGAGCTGGTGGAGCTGCACTCCCCTGCCTTCGGCGAGCGGGACATCACCGGGATCGACAACGATCTGACCCGGCAGCACCACGGCGAGCCGATCGGGGAGCGGATCACGGTCTCCGGACGGCTGCTGGACCGCGCCGGCCGGCCGGTGCGGGGGCAGCTCATCGAGATCTGGCAGGCCAACTCGGCCGGCCGGTACGCCCACCAGCGGGAGCAGCACGACGCCCCGCTGGACCCGAACTTCACGGGTGTCGGCCGTACGATCACCGACGCCGACGGCGGCTACCACTTCACCACCGTCCAGCCGGGCCCCTACCCCTGGCGCAACCACCTCAACGCCTGGCGTCCGGCGCACATCCACTTCTCGATGTTCGGCTCGGCGTTCACGCAGCGCCTGGTGACGCAGATGTACTTCCCGAGCGACCCGCTGTTCCCCTACGACCCGATCATCCAGTCCGTGACGGACGACGCGGCCCGGCAGCGGCTGGTCGCGACCTACGACCACAGCCTGTCCGTGCCGGAGTTCTCGATGGGGTACCACTGGGACATCGTGCTGGACGGCCCGGACGCCACCTGGCTCGAAGAAGGACGCTGACCAGCCATGACGAAGATCGACACGAGCAGCCCCGAGAACGTGCTGCCGACCCCGTCGCACACGGTCGGCCCGTTCTACGGCTACGCCCTGCCGTTCCGCGGCGGCGAGGACATCGCCCCCCTCGGCCACCCGGACACGGTCACCGTCCACGGGTACGTCCTCGACGGCGAGGGCGCCCCGCTGCCGGACGCGTTCGTGGAACTGTGGGGCGCCGACCCGGAAGGGAACGTGTCCACCACGGACGGTTCGATGCGGCGCGACCCGGCGAGCGGTGGGCACCTCGGCCGCAACGGCGTGGAGTTCACCGGCTGGGGCCGGATCCAGACCGACGCCGACGGACACTGGTACGCACGGACGCTGCGGCCCGGTGCCCGTGGCGGCAGCGCGCCCTACCTCAGTGCGTGCGTTTTCGCGCGCGGTCTGCTGGTGCACCTGTTCACCCGGATCTACCTGCCCGGCGACGAGGCGGCGCTCGCCGCCGACCCGCTGCTCACCCGGCTGGGCGACCGGCGCGACACGCTGATCGCCGCCGAGGAGGGCCGGGGGACCTACCGTTTCGACATCCGCCTTCAGGGCGAGGGCGAGACGGTCTTCCTGGAGTTCCAGTGACAACAGCGACGAACGGCGGCACCGACACGGGGCTGCTCGGCCCCGGGTGGTTCGGCTCCGCCGCCGCGGCCGCGACCGGTGACGGTGCCTGTCTGCGGGCGCTGCTGGACGCGGAGGCGGCGCTCACCCGCGCCCAGGCGGCGACGACCGGCTTCGGCGCCCCGGCC
>NZ_JBEYFC010000301.1:0-11051 GCF_040634175.1 Streptomyces sp. NPDC007162 | reverse complement strand
GCACGGCTCCGCCGGGGCCGTGGCCGCCCAGGCGCTGCGCCGGATCGGCGCGCAGCCGGCCGCCCCCGGCCTACCGGCCACCGGTACGGTGACGGTGCTGCTCAACGGCCGTGAGGGTGAGCTGCCCGAGGCCGCGCTGAGCTACGCCGAGGGCCGCCTGCTGCGGGCGGTCACTGCGGCCGACCCCGCCGTGTCCCGGTGACCCCGCGCGGACCGCGGATACCGCCGAAGTGAGCAGTCACCCTCCGCGACGCGGTACCCGCGCAGCGAAACCTGAGTAGTCTCAAGGGTATGAGGGACCACCCCCACGGCCACCTCGCGGACGAGGACGGCCTGCAACCCGACATCTGGACCGGCCGCGCCACGAACCGGGTCCAGTGGCTGCTGGCGCTGGTCGGCGCGGCCTGCATGGCGCTCGGTATCGAACTGGCCGTGGACTCCGCGTGGACCTCGGGCGCCCCGCTGGTGATGTCCGTCGTCGGCTGTATCGCCGCCGGACTGCTGGTCCTCTTCGGCACCCTCGCCTTCGTGCACGTCGACCTGAGACTCGACAGGGAGTGCCTCGAGGTCCGCTGCGGTCACATAGGGGTACCGCGTCGGCGCATCCCGCTCTCCCATGTGGCCGGTGCCGACTTCTCCCCGCAGATCACCCCGCGCCACTGGGGCGGCTGGGGCTACCGCTGGCGCCCCGAGAAGGGCACGGCCGTCGTCGTGCGCCGTGGCGAGGGCATCGTCCTGCGCCTGTGGGACGGCCACACCTTCACGATCACCGTGGACAACGCAGAGTCCGCGGTGCATGTGATCAGGGAACGCCTGCGGACCATCACACCGGGCGCCGCTCGCTGAAGCAGGCCGCAGGCTCGACCGACGCACAGGCACTCGGCTGCACAGGCGGCGCGGCCGTGGGGTCCGATCACACCTGGCGCGCCGACAGACGCAGCCCCGCGCTCACCGCACGGCACCGAACCGGAGTCCGGAGCCGTCCCGCCGTACGCCTCAGTTTCCAGGGACGGCCGTCGCCCACGGGCGTGCCGTCGCCAGGCCCGCCAGCAGACCCGCACCCGCCGACACCGTCGTGAAACTCAGCGCGTCGCCGACCGCGGCGAGCACGGCGAGTGCCGTGAGCGCCGCGCCCGCGGTGAGGGCCACGGGGGTGGCGCGGGGCGAGCGCCACAGGGCATGGAGCAGCCAGCAGAACGCGGCGGCCAGCAGCAGGCCGCCCACCAGACCCTGCTCGGCGGCCTGCTGGAGCAGTGCGGAGTGCGGCTTGCCGTCGGGCGCCAGGGCGTCGGACGGCAAGCCGCTCACCTCACCGAAGCGACCGGGGCCCACCCCCAGGGCGGTGTTCCGGTGTGCGAGGCGCAGGGCGTCCCGCCACAGCCGGACCCGGCGCGAGGTGAGGGGGCCTTCCAGGGCGGAGGCGAGTCCGGCCGGCAGGACGTTCCCCGCGACCGCCAGGACCGTGCCGGTCACGACCGCGGCCGCCAGCGCCAGCCCCGCGACGCCCGCGCCCCGGTGCCGCATCCGGCCGGCGGCGAGAGAGCAGAGCAGTACGGCCGCGCTGGCGGCGCACCCGGCCGCCGAGCCGAGGGCCAACCCGGACACCGCGATCCCGGCGGCCAGCAGGCGCAGTCCGAGTCGCAGCGCGGGAACCGGCGTCGCCCAGGCGGCACAGCACGCGCCGCCCGTCGCCAGCGCCAGCAGCGCGGCGACCGCACCGGCCTGGCCGAGCGGAGTCGTGGCCTGGGGACCCGACGCCACCTGGGGCATCGTGACAGCGAACCCCAGTCCGGCCAGTGCGCCGACGCAGGGCGCGGCCACCGGCAGCAGCGCCCCGGACATCCTGCCCGCCGCGTAGCCCGCGGCCACGGCGAGCACCGCGAGCAGCACGCCCTCGGGCCTTCCGTCGCGCCCGGCCGCCGAGATCAGCGGCCACCCGGCGCAGGCCCCGAGCACCAGGACGCCCACCGCGTCCGAAACGTTTCGTCTGTCGCTGTCCGCGTCCGCCCCGACAGCGGACGTCATCCCGGTCGACCCCACCGTTCGCCCCCCCGCACTACGGTCCCCCGACCTGTGTGACGGCCCCCCGCCGCCCGCCTCGCCACACCGTAACCGCCGATGCCCGCTTTGTGGACGACTTGAGCGGGAACAGTGCGGTTCCTGCATCCAGAGACCGCGCTGTCGGCCGTACAGCTCCCGGCCGTACACTCCCCGAGTGACCGTCACCGCAACTTCCGTGGACCGATCGGACCAGCTCACGCCACGCCCCACGCCCGGTGCGCGCGGCCTCGCGCTGCTCCGCCGACTGGTTCCGGCCGCAGCCTCCGCCCTGAGCGGAGTGCTGCTGTACGTCAGCTTCCCGCCCCGCCCCCTGTGGTGGCTGGCCCTGCCCGCCTTCGCCGGATTCGGCTGGGTCCTGCGCGGCCGCACCTGGAAGGCGGCCCTCGGACTCGGCTATCTCTTCGGACTCGGCTTCCTGCTTCCCCTGCTGGTGTGGACCGGCGTCGAGGTCGGCCCCGGTCCGTGGCTGGCGCTGGTCGCCGTCGAGGCGATCTTCATAGCCCTGGTCGGGGTGGGCGTCGCCGCGGTCTCCAAGCTGCCGGCCTGGCCGGTGTGGGCGGCCGCCCTGTGGATCGCCGGCGAGGCGGTACGCGCACGCGTGCCCTTCCGCGGCTTCCCCTGGGGCAAGATCGCCTTCGGTCAGGCGGACGGCGTCTTCCTGCCGCTCGCCGCGGTGGGCGGCACCCCGGTGCTCGGCTTCGCGGTCGTCCTGTGCGGGTTCGGTCTGTACGAGGTGGGGCGTCTCGCCGTCGAGGGGCGGCGCACGCGTGAGATCCGGCGCGGCGCTGCGGCAGCGGCCCTGCTGAGCGTGGCGGTCCCCGTGGTGGGCGCGGTCGCGGCGCGGACGCTGGTGAGCGACAAGGCGGAGAACGGCTCGGCGACCGTCGCGCTCATCCAGGGCAACGTGCCGCGGGCCGGCCTCGACTTCGCCTCCCAGCGGCAGGCCGTGCTCGACTACCACGTGAAGGAGACGCTCAAGCTCGCCGCCGACATCAAGGCGGGCAGGGTCGCCAAGCCGGCCTTCGTGCTGTGGCCGGAGAACTCCTCCGACGTCGACCCGTTCGCCGACGCCGACGCGGCGGCCGTGATCGACGAGGCCTCCAAGGCGGTGGGCGTGCCCATCTCGGTCGGCGGGGTCGTCGAACGCGACGGCAAGCTGCTCAACGAGCAGATCCTGTGGGACCCGGTCAAGGGACCGACGGCGACCTACGACAAGAGGCAGATCCAGCCCTTCGGCGAGTACCTCCCGCTGCGCGGTCTGGTCGGCGCCATCAACAAGAACTGGACCAGCATGGTCCGCCAGGACTTCAGCCGCGGCACCAAGCCCGGCGTGTTCGACATCGACGGCACCAAGGTGGGCCTCGCCACCTGCTACGAGGCCGCCTTCGACTGGGACGTGCGGGACACGGTCACGCGCGGTGCGGAGATGATCTCCGTGCCCAGCAACAACGCCACCTTCGACCGCAGCGAGATGACCTACCAGCAGCTCGCCATGTCCCGCATCCGCGCGGTGGAGCACAGTCGGACCGTCACCGTGCCGGTGACCAGCGGGGTCAGCGCGATCATCATGCCGGACGGGAGGATCACCCAGAAGACCGGCATGTTCGTGCCCGCCTACCTGGTCCAGAAGGTGCCGCTGCGCACCTCCCGGACACCCGCGACCGAGCTGGGGATCCTGCCCGAGATCGCCCTGGTGCTGGCTGCCGCGGGCGGTGTGGGCTGGGCGATCGGGGCCGGCCTGCGCCGTCGGCGCGCCGGTGACGCGTAGCCGTACACCCGCCGTACGCCCCGTGGCCCCGGCCGGCCCGAGGTCGCCGGGCGGCTAGGGTCGGCTCATGGCTACTCCTGAGTTCATCCGCGCCGTCCGGGCCTCGGCGGGCCACCAGCTGCTCTGGCTGCCCGGGATCACCGCCATCGTCTTCGACGACGACGGCAGAGTGCTGCTGGGCCGCCGCACCGACACCCGCAGGTGGTCGGTCATCGGCGGCATTCCGGAACCGGGGGAGCAGCCGGCGGCCTGCGCCGTGCGGGAGGTCTTCGAGGAGACCGCGGTGCGCTGCGTGGCCGAGCGGGTGGTCCTCGTCCAGGCGCAGGACCCGGTCACCTACCCCAACGGCGATGTCTGCCAGTACATGGACATCACCTTCCGCTGCCGGGCCGTCGGCGGTGCGGCCCGGGTCAACGACGACGAGTCGGTGGAGGTGGCCTGGTTCGACGTGGACGCCCTGCCCGAACTGAACGAGCACGGGACCTTCCGGATCAAGCAGGCCATGTCGGACGTGCCCACCTGGTTCGACGCCACGACTTTCAGCTGAAGAGGTGTGCCGGCTCCGTGCGGGGGCGGGGCAGGGCCGCCTAGGGTCGGATCATGAGCTCGCCCAGTGGCCGCCCGGGAGCCCACACCTCGGACCTCGACCTGTACGGCCGTACCGCCCTCGTCACCGGCGCCGCCGGTGGTATCGGCCGTGCCTGTGTGCTGCGTCTGGCGGCCGCCGGGGCGCGGGTGAGAGCCGTGGACCGGGATGCGGCGGGGCTGGCCGAGCTGGTGGACTCCGCGGCGCGGGCCCTCGGACCCGAGGCCGGCGCGGTCGAGCCCCACGTCCTCGACCTCACCGACCTGGACGCGGCGGAGCGCGCCGCCGCCGGCACGGACGTCCTCGTCAACAACGCGGGCATCCAACTGGTGCGTCCCCTCGAGGAGTTCCCGCCGGACGTCTTCCACACCGTGCTGACCGTGATGCTGGAGGCTCCGTTCCGGCTGATCCGGGGTGCGCTACCGCACATGTACGGGCAGGGCTGGGGGCGGATCGTGAACGTGTCGTCCGTCCACGGGCTGCGGGCCTCCGCCTACAAGTCCGCCTATGTGGCCGCCAAACACGGCCTGGAGGGGCTCTCCAAGACGGCCGCCCTGGAAGGCGCGCCCCATGGGGTGACCTCGAACTGTGTGAACCCCGGCTATGTGCGCACCCCCCTGGTCGAGGAGCAACTCGCCGACCAGGCGCGGACGCACGGCATTCCCGAGGAACGGGTGCTGTCCGAGGTGCTGCTGACCGACAGCGCCGTCAAGCGGCTCCTCGAACCCGAGGAGGTCGCCGAGGCGGTGGCCTATCTCTGCGGCCCCTGGGCATCCTTCGTCACGGGCACCTCGCTGGTGCTCGACGGCGGCTGGACGGCCCACTGAGAAGCGCAGTCAGCGTTCGGCGGTTCAGCCGGTGGCGGGTCTCGTGGGAATGGCCCCGACTGCCGCTGCGGTCATCTGCCGTGCGGTGGTCACGAGGCCGGCGATCGCGTCGTCGGGGGTCAGGCCACAGAGGTCGATCAGGGCGAACAGCGACTCGGCGCTGATCACGAGGGCGAGGCCGCGGACCAGTTGTTCCACCTCCGCGCGCTGCGCGGAACCGCACCTGTCGGTCCACGGGGCGAGAGCGTGCTCGATGAGTCCGAAGCGGTGGGCGGGACGGTCCTTGGACGTCGAGGGTTTCGCGATGGTCGCGGCGACGACCACCCGTACGGCCCCCTGCCTGCGCAGCACTGCCCGGCCGAGGATCTCCGCGGCCTGACCGATCCTCTCGACCGGATCGTCGCTGCGCGTCGCCGACCGCAGGACCGCGACCAGATCTTCCGTCATCACGGCGGCGCGCAGGAGTGAGAGGAGGTCGGGGAAGTAGCGATAGGCGGTCGCTTCGGAGACCCGTGCCTCGGCCGCGACCGCCGGCATCGTGATCTCCGCCCCGGTGTCGGCCAGGTCGCGGGCGGCCCTGACGATCGCCGACCTGGTGCGTTCCATCTGGTTGCTGAGCCCGTTCGGGCGACTCCGCTCGGCCATGATCATCCTTCCGTGCCGACCGAAAGCATAGCGGGTGCGCCCCCAGAATGAGAGCTGACTATTTTTTTGAGAGTTGACTTGCATGGTGGTTCGGATCGCTCATAGGGTCCTGGCGTTGGCAACCCACCAGTCAGGGAGACTTCATGGCCATGGTGTCGATCACCGGTCCCGGCGAGGGTGAGCTCATCGTCAACGGCCCGTCGACGATCAGGATCCTCGAGGACGGCAGCAACACCGATCACCGCCTGGGAATGGCCGAGATCACCATCCCCGCGCACACCGCCGGTCCTCCGCAGCACCGCCATGCACAGCACGACGAGGGCTTCTACATACTTTCGGGCAGCGTGCGGTTCACCGTCGGGCAGGACGACTACGACGCCGGAGCCGGTACGTGGGTCATGGTCCCGCCGGGCGCCCCGCACACGTTCGCCAACGTGACCGACGACACGGCGGTCATGCTCAACACCTTCACTCCGGACCTGTACGTGCAGTACTTCCGTGACCTCAAGGCCATGGTCGAGTCCGGGCAGCCGTTGTCACGCGACGCCGTCGCAGAGGTCTGGACGAAGTACGGCACCGAACCGTCGACCGAGTACGCCACGTGAACGTCCTCCTGGGCGCCAACGCCGTCGGCGCGGTCGCCGGCATCGCTTTCGCGCTGGTGGGAGGGGTGCGCCCGGCGGCGCTCAGTGAGAGCGGTACGCCCACCGCCGGGGAACGCTTCTACGGCTGGATGTACGCGACCAGGGGAGTGCCCCTGGGGGTGGCGGCCCTCGTCGCACCGCTCACCTGGCCGGGTCCCGCCGGCTCGCTCGTCCTGTGCGCGGCCGCCGCGGCCCAGGTGGGCGACGCCGTCATCGGAGTCGCCACTCGGAAATGGACGATGATCGCGGGTGCCTCGCTCCTGACCGCCGTACACGTCGCAACGGCCGTCGCCACCGCCTGAGCGTCGACCACGGTCGCGGCGGATCCGGCGTCCGAAAAGCGAGGCTGATCGAGCTGAAAGAGAGGTGATGGAGAATGTGGGCACGGCGGATCGCGACCTGCAAATGAACAGCCGCGGCACAGGGTGGCGCGATAAATGCGCGGCTCTCATTTCCGGGAATACACGGGACTCGGGACGGGACCCCGCACGGTCCGCCGGGGTCGCGCCTTGCCAGCGGTGGGTGCCAGGCGCACGCTGGTGGCATGAGCGTCCATGAGAGCCCCACGCTCATCATGTCCGTGCAGCGCGCCTTCCGTCTGCTGGAGGCGGTGAGCGCGCACGAGAACGGCGCGCCCGCGAAGCAACTGTCGCGTGAGACAGGGCTGCCCCTGGCGACCACCTACCACCTGCTGCGGACGTTGGTCCACGACGGATACCTCCGCAAGCTGGACGACGGGGGGTTCATCCTCGGCGACAAACTGCTGACGCTGCACACCGTGAGCCACGGGCAGACGCTGCTCAGCCGCGTGCGCCCGACCCTGGCCGCGCTCCGCGACGAACTGTCCACCGCCACCTACCTCACCTTCTACGAGGAGGGCGAGATCAGCGTCGCCGAGATCGTGGACGGCCCCCGCGCGCCCCGGACCGACCTCTGGGTGGGATTCGAGGACGCCGGGCACGCCACCGCGCTGGGCAAAGCCGTCCTGCGTGAACTGGACCACGACGCGCGCCGCGACTACCTCTCCCGGCACCATCTCGCCGACCTGACCCCCCGCACCATCACCAGCCTCCCGGAACTGCTCCGCAAGCTCGACACCTCTCCCTTGGCGCCGGCCGTCACGGACCTGGAGGAGTACGCGCTCGGCACGGTGTGCGTCGCGGTGCCGATCTACCGCGGTGACGTTCTCGGCTCGCTCGGCGTCTCGCTCCCGGCGGAACGGCTCTCCCGGCTCCCCGAGCTGCGGGCCAGGCTGCTCCCGGCGGCCGACCGGGTGACCAGAAGCCTCTCGTTCACTATCTGAAAATCCGCTTCTTGTGGCGCGCCGACCGAGCCTCTTTCCTGGATGAAACGGACAAGTCGGTAGTGCACTCCGTGCAGGTGAGGATTACGGACGGAACATGAGGCAGGCGCGAGAGCATGGCGACCACCACTGGCCGGCGTGGCCGTTCAGGAAGCGGGCGGCAGGTCCGGGGGCAGCGGCGTCCCGCGGCCCCGGCTCGCAGCTGGCCGCCGGAATCCCGGTGCTGCCCGTGCTGCTCGTCTGCGGGGTCCTGTTCGTCGACATCCTCGGCGGTTCGGGGTTGTTCTGGCTGCCGCTGCTCGCGGCCGGCCCGGCGCTGGCGGCCAGCACCAACGGCTTCCGCGGCGTGCTGTGCGTAGGTTTCCTCGCCGCGGCGCTGGGCGGGACGCTCGGCGCCAGCGACGGGGTGCCGGCCCGTGAGCTGGCCGTTGTCCTGTCCGCCCTGCTGGCCGTCACGCTGGCGAGCGCCCTGGCCAGCGCGCTGCGGGGACGTCGGGAACGGGTACTCGCCGCCGTCCGCTCGGTCGCGGAGGCCGCGCAGCACGCGGTGCTCCAGCCCATCCCGCAGAGCGTGGGCCCGTTCCGGGTGGCGGTCCGCTACAGCGCCGCGGCGGCGGAGGCCCGGATCGGCGGTGACCTCTACGCCCTGGTGTCCACCCCGCACGGGGTCAGGCTGATCGTGGGCGACGTGCGCGGCAAGGGGCTGCCCGCGGTGGGCACCGCCGCCCTGGTCCTGGGGGTCTTTCGCGAGGCCGCCTACGACGAGCCGGATCTCCTGGCCGTCGTCGGCAGGATCGAGCGGAGCCTGGCGCGCAACCTGGGCCCCGACGACTTCGTCACCGCGGTGGTCGTCGGGCACCCGGGGGAGGGGCGGCTTGAGATGGTGAACTGCGGACATGCGCCTCCCCTGCTGATATCCGCCTCGGGAGAGGTCGTCGCGGCCGAGACGACCCGGCCGGCCGCGCCCCTGGGCCTGCGCGCCCTCGTCGGCGAGTCCCCCTGCCTGGAGGTCCTGCCCTTCTCCGAAGGGGACCAGTTGCTGCTCTACACCGACGGGGTCACCGAGGCCCGCGACCGTGCGCGCGCGTTCTACCCGCTGGCCGAAGGGGTGGCACGCCATGTGTCCGACGAACCGGAACACGTCCTCACCGCGGTCCACGACGAACTGCTGGCGCACGTGGGCGGTCGGCTGCACGACGACGCCGCGCTGCTCCTGCTCCGTATGCAGGCCGCGGACCGCTCCGCGTGCGCCGTCGGGCCGGTGGAGGCGCCAGGCGGTGGTCTCCCGCCGGCCGAGCGGACGGGCTTCACGTCACCGGCGCGCCTCGGCTGCTGACAGGCGGTTCGGACCAGGCCCGCACCGGGTCTGGAGCAAGGCCTGACACAAGAAGGCGGTCCAGGCGGGCGTGACCGGGCGGACGCGCCGCGGGCCGGCCTGAGCCCTCAGACCGCGACCAGTTCGGCCCACCGGGTCACCCCGCGCCGGCAGGTGCGCATGCCGTACCGGGTGGCCAGCGCGTGGACTATCTCCTCGCCCCGCCCGTGCTCGTCCGGGTCGATCCCCGCGGGCGGCTGTCCCGTCGCCCGGGAGGGGCCGGCGTCGGTCACTTCGATGTGCAGGGTGCCGAGTCCGGCGTCGCGGATCCAGGAGAGCCGCAGCACCGCCGGGGGCAGGGCATGGACGATCGCGTTGGTGAGCAGTTCCGACACCACCAGCAGCGCGTCCTCGACGACGTCCGGGGACACCTTCCAGGCCGCCAGGACCGCACCCGCCCGTCGGCGCACGTCGGAGACGGCACCGGGAACGGGAGGCGTCGGGAAAACGTGTTCGCTTGCCTCCCGCACCAGGGTATTGAGCTGTACCGCCATCTTGTGTCTCCAGAGGTGAGGTCATCGGGTCCCGCGTCACACGCCTCGGCGCATCTGCCGGACCTCGTAGCACGCTAAGGAGCCATCCCGCGTCGGTCAATGAACGTCGGTCGGCATTACCGAACGACGCCGCGCCGTCCAGGCCGCGGAGCTCCGATGCCCGCCCCCAATCCGCCGCAGCCGTCCGGCTGGTGCCACCCGGCGGCGCCCGCACGGCAGACCTGCCGCGGCGGTAATAAGCTCGCTTCATGGCCGGTCCGGTCCAGTCGATCGAACGGGCGGCCGCGATTCTGCGCCTGCTCGCCGCCGGGCCTCGCCGGCTCGGGCTCGGCGAGGTGGCGGCCTCCCTAGGGCTGGCCAAGGGAACCGCCCACGGCATCCTGCGCACACTCCAGCACGTGGACTTCGTGGAACAGGACGCGGCGACCGGAAAGTACCAGCTCGGAGCTGCTTTGCTGCACCTCGGCACGAGTTACCTCGACGTCAACGAACTGCGGTCGCGTTCCATCAACTGGGCCGATGCCCTGGCCGCCCGCAGCGGGGAGGCGGTACGCCTGGGCACTCCCCTGGAGGGCAGTGTCCTCGTCGTCCACCACGTGTTCCGACCGGACGACACGCTGCAGACCCTGGACGTGGGCGCGCTGCTCCCCCTGCACGCCTCCTCGCTCGGGAAGGTCCTGCTGGCCTACGGGACCGCACCCCTCGACGCCGCCCTCGAATCGGGTCTGGAGCAGTACACCCGGCACACTCTGGTCACCAAGGAAGCGCTCACCCGGGCCCTCGCCGAGGTCCGGGAGACGGGCTGGGCCGTCGAGACACAGGAGATGAGCATGGGCGAGGCCGGACTGGCCGTGGCGATCCGCGGCCACGGCGGTCTCGTCGTCGGCGCCATCGGGCTCTCCGGGCCCGTCGAGAGGATCTGCGACCGTCAGGCCCGGCCCCGGCCCAACCTGATCACGCTGATCCGCGAGGCCGCACGGGCGATCTCCCGAGACCTGGGCGCCGCCCGCTGGTAAACACCTCCGGCCTCCGGCCCCGGCGCTCCCCGCGCTCCTCCCCGCGACCATCGGAAGGCGGTCCCGATCATGGTGGAACGGTATGTGATGTCCATCGATCAGGGCACCAACTCCACCCGATGCATCCTCTTCGACCGGGGTGGGCGGCTGGTGTCCGTCGCGCAGAGAGAGCACCAGCAGCACTTCCCGAAGCCCGGCTGGGTCGAGCACGACGCCGTCGAGATCTGGCACAACCTGCGCCGTGTGATGTCCGAGGCCCTGTCCGGTGCCGGCACGGCCGTCGACACCGGACAGCTCGCCGCCGTCGGCCTGGCCAACCAGCGGGAGACGAC
>NZ_JBEYFC010000300.1:0-11052 GCF_040634175.1 Streptomyces sp. NPDC007162 | reverse complement strand
GCTAGCCGCAGGCAGACTCTGGATGTACGCCAGATGCTGTTCGCGGCTGATGGTCCTCAGGGTCAGGCTCATGTCGGGGCGCTCCTCGGGCTGGTCAGGCCTACCTGTGGCACGACCCGGACACCGGCACCTCGACCCTGGTCGACGCCGGCCCGCCCGGCTCGGGCCGGCCGATCGCGGCCGCGCTGACCGCGCTCGGCCGGTCCCCCTCGGCGGTACGACAGATCGTCCTCACCCATTTCCACGAGGACCACGTCGGCGGGGCTGCCGAGTTTGCCGCCCTGAGCGGAGCCGACGTGCTGGCCCACCGCCTGGACGCGCCGGTGATCCGGGGTGAACTCGCGGGTCCGCCACCGGTGTTCGAGGAGTGGGAGCTGCCGATCCATGCCGAGGTCGCACAACGGCTGCCGCTCGCCGAGCCGGTCCCCGTGCAGGAGATGACCGAGGTGTCCGACGGGGACGTGCTGGACTTCGGCGGCGGTGCCCGGGTGGTCCATGTGCCGGGGCACACCGACGGCAGCATCGCGCTCCATCTCCCCGCACACGGGGTGCTGTTCACCGGGGACGCGGTGGCGGCAGCACCCGACGCGGGCGGGGTGGTCCTCGGGGTGTTCAACGTGGACCGCGACCGGGCCGTCGCGTCCTTCCGACGGCTGGCCGCGCTGCGCCCGGAGGTGGCCTGCTTCGGCCACGGCGACCCGGTCACCGCGCACGCGGCACGCGCGCTGCCGTTGCCGCCGTGGCCGGGCAGCGGGGGCTGCGCAGCGGTCATCGGGCATCGTCCTCCCGGTCCGCGAGCCGGGCCAGGGCCTCGGTGTCGGCGCCGACGGCGTCGAAGACCTCGCCGGCGGCCGTGTCCACGAGTTCGTCGGCGAAGTGGCAGGCGCTGCGGTGGGCGTCGGATCCGACGGGGCGCAGGGCGGGTTCGGTGCTGTCGCAGGTCTCGCGGCGCATCGGACAGCACGGGGCGAAGGGGCAGCCTGCGGGGAGGTTCAGGAGTGAGGGCGGGGAGCCGGTGACGGGGGTCAGGCGGTCCTCCTCGCGGTCGAGTCGGGGCAGGGAGCCGAGCAGGCCGAGGGTGTAGGGCATGCGCGGGGTGCAGAAGATGTCCTCGA
Organism: Streptomyces sp. NPDC007162; assembly: GCF_040634175.1. Taxonomy (NCBI): domain Bacteria; kingdom Bacillati; phylum Actinomycetota; class Actinomycetes; order Kitasatosporales; family Streptomycetaceae; genus Streptomyces; species Streptomyces sp. NPDC007162. The sequence goes on along the minus strand of NZ_JBEYFC010000300.1, from coordinate 9,937 downwards.
CCGAGCCGGTCTCCACGATCCGCCCGGCGTACATGACGGCGACCCGGTCGGTGTGGCCGGCGACCACTCCCAGGTCGTGGGTGATCAGGACGAGCGCGGCGCCGGTCTCGGCGCGGGCGGCCTCCAGGGCTTCCAGGATCTGTGCCTGGACGGTGACGTCGAGGGCGGTGGTGGGCTCGTCCGCGATGATCACGTCGGGGTTGTTGGCGATCGCGATGGCGATGACGACGCGCCGGCGCATCCCGCCGGACAATTCGCCCTCGGTTTCCCCTAGGAACCTTCCGCCCCGCGCAAAAGCACCTGCGCATGCCCGGGATATGCCGAAGTCCTCGCAACATCGCCACGACGGCAAGGACTTGACGAAACGTCAGGTGATGTCAACCGACCGGGACACCGGCCTCCAGATAGAGCGCGGCGCCGCGCTCACGGGCCCGCAGCGCCCAGCGCAGCCGTTCGTAGCGCACCGCCGGCAGCAGTTCGGCGGCCTCCTGCTCGGTGACGAAACGCCAGTCGCGCAGTTCCGGTCCGGGCAGTACCAGCCGACCCGCCTCGGCCGAGTCCAGCCGGCCGCCGTCGAAGAGCAGCCGCAGCCCCCCGTAGCGGGGCGGCGCGGGCCGCTCCCAGTCGATGACCAACAGCCCGGGTGGCTCCTCCAGCCGTATCCCGGTCTCCTCCTCGACCTCGCGGACACCCGCCTGCGCGGGAGCCTCGCCGGGCTCGACGACACCGCCGGGGAACTCCCAGCCGGCCTTGTAGGTGGGATCGACGAGGAGGAAGCGGTCGTGTTCGTCGAAGAGCAGGACACCTGCGGCCACGGTCTCGGCGGTGGGTTCGGGCGTCTGCACGATGTCGCAGACCGCGGCCTCACCCCGGCCGACCGCCGCCACGATCCGCACCGCCGTCTCGTACGGCGTGAGGTCGCTGGTGTCGACCAGATGGGCGTCGGCGCCGATCCAGGAGGCGAGGGCGGCGCGGTAGGGCTCGATCCGGTCGTACGACCACTGCCGGACCCGTATCTCACCGTCGGGGAGGTCCGGCGGGATCTCCCGCCCGGCTATTCGCTCGCGCAGGATCGTTTCGGCCGGTGCGAGGCACAGATGGCGGACGGGTATCCGGCGGGCGGCGAGGCCGCCGAAGATCTCGTCCCGGTACTCCTGGCGCAGCAACGTCATGGGAACCACCAGGGTTCCGCCCAGCTCGGCGAGCATCGCGGCCGCCGTGTCGATCACCAGCCGGCGCCAGATCGGCAGGTCCTGGAAGTCGCCGACCTCGGCGAGGCGCTTGGCCGGCAACAGGTGCGTCAGCGCCGCGCCGATGACCTCGGGGTCGAAGAGCGTGCTGTTCGGGATCAGTTCGATCAGTTCACGTGCGGTGGAGGTCTTCCCCGCACCGAACGCGCCGTTGACCCAGACGATCACGGACTCCCCCTCTTCTGTTCGGCCCCCTGTGGCTTGCCCGCTCCACACTGCCACGGAAACCAGTTCCCGTTGAGGGTGCGCATGACGGAGTGCCGATGCCCCGCCGCGGAACACCGGCACCCCTGGTCGCTCCTGCCGCGCCGGGCTACTTCTGCCCCAGGAAATCCGGGTCGACGTGGAAGCTGTCCTGGCTCACCCCGGGGTCGACGTGCTCCAGGGTGTCCGAGACGTTCAGGTCGCCGAGCGAGCCGTTGTCGGCCGAGTGGGACGGGGTGATGGCGGCCACGACGAATCCGGTGGCCAGACTGGCGATGGCGAGCATGCTGCGCTTCTTCATGCCCGTTTCAACTGCGCGGGGCGCGAGGGGTCACGGGCGGCCCCGCGAGCGGAGCAACGCGGAGCCCCGGAGTCGGCAACGTCAGGCTCGAACGATGCCCAGCGAACTCTTTCCAACAGAGTCGACCACGTTTTACCGTAACCGCACAGAACAAGCAGACGTTCCCGAGCAGCCCGGCCGGCTGGACCTGAACCCCGGCCGACCGGGCCTGACGCCACTGCCCGGCGCGCGAGCGTCTCAGACCCCGGCCGCGGTCGCGTCCGGTCTGCGGGCCAGTGCGGCAGCGGCGGCACCCACCAGACCCGCGTCCGTGCCCATCTGGGCGGGCACCACCGTCAGGCGCTGGACGAAGGAGAGCGTCGCGTAGTCGGTGAGCGCCTTGCGCAGCGGCGTGAGGAGGATGTCCCCCGCCTTGCCCACACCCCCGCCGATCACCGCGATGTCGATCTCGACCAGAGTCGCGGTGGCCGCGATCCCCGCCGCCAGCGCCCGCGCGGCCCGCTCGAAGGACGCCACGGCGACCGGGTCGCCGGCCCGGGCCGCGGCCGCCACGGCCGCCGCCGAGGTGTCACCGTCGGGACCGGGCCGCCAGCCGCCCTCCAGCGCGCGCCGGGCGATGTTCGGGCCGCTCGCGATCCGTTCGACGCAGCCACGCGATCCGCAGGGGCAGGGGTCCCCGTCGAGGTCGACACTGATGTGGCCGATGTGACCGGCGTTGCCGGTGGGCCCCGGGTGCAGCCTGCCGCCGAGCACCAGGCCGCCGCCGACCCCCGTCGACACCACCATGCACAGCGCGTTGTCGTGGCCGCGGGCCGCGCCCTGCCAGTGTTCGGCGGCCGTGATGGCCACGCCGTCGCCGATCAGCTCGACCGGCAGCCCGCCGGCGACCGCGCGCACCCGTTCGACGAGCGGATAGTCCCGCCAGCCCGGCACGTTGACCGGGCTCACGGTACCGGCGGAGGCGTCCACCGGGCCCGCGCTGCCGATCCCGACCGAACCGGCCCGCTCCCACAAGGGTGAGCCGGCGAGTTCGCCGACCACCTCCTCGACGGCCCCCATGACCGTCTCGCCGTCCTGCTGGGCGGGCGTCGCGCGCTGGGCCCGCGCCTGGATCCGGCCGTGGCCGTCCACCAGCGCGCCGGCGATCTTGGTGCCGCCGATGTCGAGGGCCGCCACGAGGTCGGTGTGCATCAGAGTCAGATCTCCCCGTCAACCATGAGTAGCCGAGTAAGGAACAGGCCGGTCAAGCGGTGGGGACGCAGGCCGGAGATTGCGGTGGACAGTCTCCCTCGCATCTGACAACGTTGTCCAGGCTCTATGCTCGACGCCACATCCTCATACAAACGCATGAGGATGTGTATCCCTGATACAAACCTTGAGCCAAGACACCGACCCGTGAGCCCCGTGCCTCCCGTGGACGACAGGACAGGACGCCGTATCGTGCCCGAGACCTCCCGCCGCGCAGACCGTCTCCCCGGCTCCCGCTATGGGACCCGGCCGACGATGAAGGACGTGGCGGCGCGGGCCGGCGTGGGCCTGAAGACGGTGTCCCGGGTGGTCAACGGCGAGCCCGGGGTCACCCCGGACACCGAACGCCGGGTCCAGGAGGCGATCGACGCGCTCGGCTTCCGCCGCAACGACAGCGCACGGGTGCTGCGCAAGGGCCGTACCGCGAGCATCGGTCTCGTCCTGGAGGACCTCGCCGACCCGTTCTACGGCCCGTTGAGCCGCGCGGTGGAGGAAGTGGCCCGCGCGCATGGGGCGTTGCTCATCAACGGCTCCAGCGCCGAGGACCCGGAGCGCGAGCAGGAGCTGGCCCTCGCCCTGTGCGCGCGGCGGGTGGACGGTCTGGTGGTGATCCCGGCCGGGGACGACCACCGGTATCTGGAGCCGGAGATCAGGGCGGGCGTGGCGACGGTGTTCGTGGACCGTCCGGCCGGGAAGATCGACGCCGACGTGGTGCTGTCCGACAACTACGGCGGTGCCCGGGACGGAGTCGCCCATCTGATCGCGCACGGCCACCGGCGGATCGGGTTCATCGGCGACATGCCCCGTATCCACACGGCGGCCGAGCGGCTGCGCGGTTACCGGGCCGCGATGGAGGACGCCGGGATACCCGTCGAGGAGGCGTGGACCTCGCTCGGGGTGACGGATCCGGAGCGGGTGCGCCGGGCCGCCGAGGAGATGCTGTCCGGGCCTGCCCCGGTCACCGCGGTCTTCGCGGGCAACAACCGGGTGACGGTCACCGTGATCCGGGTGCTGGCGGAAGTGTCCCGCCCGGTCGCCCTCATCGGCTTCGACGACATCGAGCTCGCCGATCTGCTGGACCCCGGCATCACGGTCGTGGCCCAGGACTCGGCCCTGCTCGGCCGGACCGCCGCCGAGCGGCTCTTCCGCCAGCTGGACGGCACCCTCATGGCACCGGAGCGGATCGAGCTGCCGACCAGGCTGATCACCCGCGGCTCGGGCGAGCTGCCCCCGGCGGACTGAGCCGCGCATGACGGGCCGTACGCTCGCGGAACTGGGCCTCGACAGGGCACCGCGCGACCATCCGCTGAGTTACCCGGGCGGCTGGCCGGCGGACTCGGGACTCCTCGACGGCGACCGGTTGTTGCCCCTGGACCGGCTGGTGCACGACGACGGCCGGGTGCCGGTGCTCGCGGTCGGCTCCAACGCCTGCCCCGCCCAACTCCAGCACAAAATGGCCGAGTTCGGGGTCGTCGGACCGATTCCCATGGTACGGGCCAGGGTGACCGGCCTCACCGTGGGCGTCTCCGCGCACGTCAGCCGCCTCGGCTACGTCTCGGCGTCGCCGGTCCGATCCACCACGACGGTGAGCGAGTTGTTCGTCCTGTGGCTGGACGAACGGCAACTGGAGGTGGTCGACGCGAGCGAGGGCGTGCCGCTGCCGGACGGCAACTTCGAACGGGCCTGGCTGCCCGCCCCGGCCGTCCGCGTCGGCCTCGCGGACGGCACCACGCTCCCGGGCGTCCACGTCTACGTCAACCGCCACGGCGTACTGCACGACGGCACCGGCGCTCCCCGGCGCCACCCCGGCCAACGGCCTCTCCTCACCGAACTGCTCGCCGATTCAGCCGAGTTGAGAGAGCTGTTCGGTGGCACGCCTGAGGAGTTCTGCGCCCGGGCACGGGCCGACTCCGCGCTGTGCCGACGGGGTACCCGGCTGTTCGCCGAGCAGAGCTGGACGGTCGCGTCCGGCCTTGAGCGGTATCTGGACGCTCAGCAGACGGGGAGTCCGGGGAGCGGCTCGTCGTTGTCGCCGCCCTCGATGTAGACGTCGCTGATGTACACACCGGTGTTGCCGCTGTCGTCGTCGGTCTCGGCCCACCAGACGTTGGTCCACCGGCCGTGCGTCGCGCGGCGGCCGAGGTCGGCCTGGCAGTAGAACGAGTGGGAGCCCGGGTGGACCTTGCCGACCTCCGTGCCCGAGGCGGAGTAGGACCTGGCGGCACTGCGGACCTCGCAGGTGTACGTGCCGGTCCCGGTGGCCTGGCAGGCCGCAGCGGCCGTGGCGGTGGGGGTGGAGGTGGCGGCCGCGGTGCCCGAACTCGCGGAGGGGCCGGGGCCGGAGGCGTTCGACGACGGGGCCGAGGCGGATGCGCGGGCCGTCGCTGTGCCGTCCGTGGGGCGGTGGGCGCCGCCGGTCGGGGCGGTGGTCGTCTCCTGGCCCTGCCCCACGGGGTCCGGCTCGACCGAGTGCCCGGTCCCGGCGCCGCGGACGCTCGCCGAGGCGCCGGCCCGGGCCGAGAAGGGCGGGGCCGCGTCCGGCTTCGCGGGGTGCCCCTTGTCGTTCAGGAGGACGATGGTCAGCCCGATGGTGGCGAGGACGACGGCGACGGCGATCGTGGCGAGCCGTCCGGCACGGCGGCCCGGCCGACGGCCCCCACGGCGCCCCGGGGGCGACGGGGCGGGTCTCGACCGGCCGTCGGGACCGGGGCGCCCCGCGGGGTGCCCTAAGCCGCGCACGGCCCCCTGCCCAGCCGCCTGCCCGTCCACCCCGGGGGCTTCGCCCGCCGACCCTCCATCCGTCTCGGCGTCCCCGATGGGCTCTCCGGCCACCACGACACCGCCCGACCGTCCTTCGGCCACCTCGGCCTCACCCGACCAACCCTCGGCCTCCCCGACGTCGGCCGCCCCGGCGTCACCCGACCGACCCCGCGCCACCCCGCCGCCGGCCACCTCGGCCTCGGCCACCCCTGCCGCGTGCGGTTGGGGAGGCGCGCCGGCCTGCCCTCCGAGGGAACCCGGGTGCCCGCGGAGGGCCGTCGTCGGGATGTCCGTGCCCGGTTCCCGCGCCACCGCCCGCAGCAGCTCGCAGGCCTCCTCGGCCCCCGGACGGGCGTCGGGGCGCTTGGCCATCAGACGCCGCAGGACGGGGGCGAGCGGCCCGGCCCGGTGGGGTTCCGGGAGGGGCTCGTCGACGATAGCGGTGAGCGTCGAGAAGGTGGACGTACGGCTGAAGGGCGAGGCCCCCTCGACGGCCGCGTAGAGGGCGGCGCCGAGCGCCCAGACGTCGGCGGCCGGGCCGGGATCGGCGCCCCTGGCCCGCTCGGGGGCCATGTAGTCGAGCGAGCCGACGAGTTCGCCGCCGCGGGTCAGATGCGTGGCGGAGCCGTCGCCGGGGTCGGCCATGGTGGCGATGCCGAAGTCGGTGAGGACCACCCTGCCCGAGCGGTCGAGGAGGATGTTGCCCGGCTTGACGTCCCGGTGCAGGACGCCGACCCGGTGGGCCGCGGCCAGGGCGTCCAGGACCTCGGCGCCGATGCGGGCGGCCTCGCGCGGGCCCAGGGTGCCGCGCTCGCGCAGCACGTCGTCCAGAGAGGGTCCGTCGACCAGTTCCATGACGATGAGCGGCCGGCCCTCGACCTGGGTGATGTCGTGCACCACGATGACGGCGGGGTGACGCACCCGGGCGGCCGCCCGTGCCTCACGCTGCATCCGCAGCCGCAGGTCGGCCAGTTCGGGCCCCGCGCTGTCCGTGTAGGCACGCAGTTCCTTGACGGCGACCTCGCGGCCGAGGACCTCGTCCAGGGCGCGCCACACCACACCCATGCCACCGCGCCCGAGCCGGGCCACGACCCGGTACCGCCCGGCCAGCAGGCGACCGGTCCCGTCAGCCTGTCCGTACGCACCCGACACCACAGCCCCGCTCCTGACACTCCGTGAATGGCGCACCAGAGTACGGGGCGGTGACAGGGACGGTTCAAGTGGTCCGCGAATGCTGTGACTTGGCCGCTACCCGACCGTGCCGCTGCGTGGGTCCCGTCCGGTCGATCGTGTGCGACGGGCCGGACGGCCGCTACGGGACCAGGACCACCTTGCCCCGGTTGCGGCGCTGCTCGACGAGGGCGCGGGCGGCGTCGGCGAGAGGGATCTCCTCGTGCACGGCGGTGCGCAGGACGCCCGCTTCGCGCAACTGCCAGAGCTCGTTGCGCCGGCGGTCGTAGAGCTCGGGCTTGCCGACGGCGGCGGCGCGCATCTGGAAGCCGATCAGCGAGGCGCCGCGGACCAGGAGTTCGTAGGCCTCGACCGTACCGCCGCCGGAGTGAAGGCCACCAGCCGGTCGCCCGTCGCGTGACCGCCGTGGCCCGGCTCCACGAAGCCGCGCGGGGGCCGGCCGACTGCGCCTGACCGCCGGACGGACGGCTCCTGCCGCGACATCAGTCGACGGAGATCGTCAGGTCGCCGCGCCGGGGCGCCGCGAAGCTCTCCAGGTCGGCGCGGGTCAGACCGGTCAGGCGGGCCACCTCGGCGATGTCGAGGGCACCGCAGTCCAGGCCGCGCAGCAGATAGCCGCTGAGGGCCTTGGCGGTGGCGGGTTCGTCCATGACGTCGCCACCGGTGCGGTTGGCGTACCGGGCGAGCCGGGCGGCGGCCTCCTCCAGGCCCTCGCGGTAGAAGGCGAAGACGGCCGCGTACCGGGTGGGGAGGTGACCGGGGTGCATGTCCCAGCCCTGGTAGTAGGCGCGGGCCAGGGCACGGCGGGTGAGGCCGTAGTGCAGCCGCCAGGCGTCGTGCACCTTGGCGGTGGGACCGACCGGCAGCACGTTGGTGGAGCCGTCGCACACGCGGACCCCGGTGCCCGCCGCGGCGACCTGCATGACCGCCTTGGCGTGGTCGGCGGCCGGATGGTCGCCGGCCTGGTAGGCGGCGGAGACGCCGAGGCAGGCGCTGTAGTCGAAGGTCCCGTAGTGCAGTCCGGTGGCGCGGCCCTCGGCGGCCTGGATCATCCGGGCGACGGTGGCGGTGCCGTCGGCGGCCAGGATGGACTGGCTGGTCTCGATCTGGATCTCGAACCCGATCCGGCCGGGCGCCAGGCCGTGCACCTTCTCGAAGGCCTCCAGGAGCCTGGCCATCGCGGTGACCTGCTCGGCGTACGTCACCTTGGGCAGGGTCAGCACCAGCCCGTCGGGCAGCCCGCCGGCCTGCATCAGGCCGGTGAGGAAGATGTCCAGGGTGCGGATGCCCCGGTCCCGCACCGCGGCCTCCATGCACTTCGTGCGGATGCCCGTGTACGGCGCCGCCGTCCCGTTCCGGCAGGCCTCCGCGGTCAGCCTGGCCACCCGGGCCGCCGTGGCGTCCTCCTCGGGGTCGGGGCGGCGGCCGTAACCGTCCTCGAAGTCGACGCGCAGGTCTTCGATCGGCTCGCGCTCCAGTTTGGCGCGGACCCGGGAGTACACCGGTTCGGCGAGCTCCTCGGACAGGCCGAGTACGGCGGCGAAGGAGGCGGCGTCCGGGGCGTGTTCGTCGAGGGCGGCGAGCGCCCGGTCACCCCACGAGCGGATGGTGCCGGCCTCGAAGGCGTCGCCGGGGACGTAGACCGTGTGGACGGGCTGGCGGGTCCCGGGGTCACCCGGATAGCGGCGCTCCAGCTCGGCGTCGACGGGTGCGAGACGTGCGCCGACCTCCTCGCGGACCGCGCCCGCGAGGCTCGTCGCCACCTTCTCCTGCCGGACCTGGCCCATCCCGCACCCTCCTGTTTTCCACTGTACGGAATCAACAATCCGTTGAGTGAAGCTATCCGGGCCCTTCGCGGCGGTCAACACCATGTCCACAGGACGACACGCCCCCATCTGGGCATGTTCACGCTCATCACACACCTGGGTATCACACTGCTCGTCGCCCGCCCGTCCGGCTTGTGCCCCCTGAAGGAGCCGTCGTGCCGAACCAGCGCCGAGTCACCCGTCGGCTGGGACTGCAGGTCCTGTTGGCCGCAGCGGTCACCCTGCCCCTCTCCAGCGCCGCGATCACCGCCTCGTCCGCCTCCTCCGCAGCACCGCGCGCCCGCCGGACCGCCACCCTCCCGGCCCCGGCCGGCCCGGCACCCCGCCTCGACGTCATGACCTTCAACCTGCGGTACGCCGACACCGCCGAGCCGAACAGCTGGGCCGACCGCCGGCCGGTGATGCGCGAACTGCTGCGCCGTGCACGGCCGCAGGTGATCGGCACCCAGGAGGGGCTCTACCAGCAGCTGCTCGACATCGAAGCCGACCTCGGACCGCACTACGACTGGATCGGCACCGGCCGCGAGGGCGGCAGCCGGGACGAGTCCACCGCCGTCTACTACGACCTGCGGCGGCTGGCTCCCGTGGAGCACTACACCTTCTGGCTCTCCGACACCCCGGAGGTCATCCGCTCCAACACCTGGGGCGCCGCCTTCCCGCGCATCGTCACCTGGGTCCGATTCCGTGATCTCGCCGACGACGGAAGGGAGTTCTACGTCGCCAACACCCACTTCGACCAGCGGAGCCAGTACGCGCGCGAGCGCAGCGCCACGCTCCTGACCAAGCGGATCGCCGAGTTCGACCGGACGCTGCCGGTCGTGGTGACCGGCGACTTCAACGCCTACGCCCACAAGAACCCGGCCTACGACACCCTGCTGGACTCCGGGCTCGTCGACACCTGGGACGCCGCGGAGCACCGCGGCCCCCAGTACGCGACCTTCCACGGCTACCACCGGCTCAAGCCGGACGGCGACCGGATCGACTGGATCCTGACCTCGCCGGGTGTGACCACGCACCGGGCGACGATGGACACCTTCTCGATGCACGGCCAGTTCCCGAGCGACCATCTGCCCGTACAGGTCTCGCTGAGCCTGCGCTGACACGACGAGGCCCCCGTGACCGGTGCCGGTCACGGGGGCCTCGGGCAGCCTGGCGGC
>NZ_JBEYFC010000299.1:0-11096 GCF_040634175.1 Streptomyces sp. NPDC007162 | reverse complement strand
CGGCGTCCGCGAGCGCCGCCATCGGCGACACGGCGGCCGCGCGCCGGGCGGGCAGGTACGCGGCGACGAAGGTGACCCCGATGCCCACGACGTACGAGGCGACCGGTGTCGCCCAGCCGATGACCATCTCGGTGGCCTTGAGGTTCATGCCGAACGCGGTCATCAGCCCGATCAGCCCGAACGCCAGCCCGATCCCGGCGCCGAGCCCCAGCGTCGAGCCGACCAGCCCGAGCAGCGCGGCCTCGGTGAGCACCGACCGGCGTACCTGCCGCCGGTCCGCGCCCAGCGCGCGGAGCAGGCCCAGCTCACGGGTGCGCTGGGCGACCAGCATGGAGAAGGTGTTGACGATCAGGAACACGCCGACCAGGGTCGCGATCCCGGCGAAGCCGAGCATGACGTACTTGATGACGTCGAGGAAACCGCCGAGGTCCGCCGCCGAGGACTTCGCCTGCTCGTCGGCGGTCCTCAGGTCGTACGTGCCGGTGCCGATGGCCGCGCCGATCCGCTGTTTGAGCACGGCGTCCGGCACGCCCTTCGCCGCGTCCACCGAGATGCTGGTGGCCCGGCCGGGAGAGCCCAGCAGTTCCCTGGCCGCGACCGCCGGGTCGAGGTAGACGAGGGCGGCACCGGGATTGGTGGTGGTGAAGGTGGCGATGCCGACGATCTCGACCTCGAAGCTGCCCGGCCGCGCCTGCACGGTCAGGGTGTCGCCGATGCGGACGTGCTTCCTGTCGGCGGTGTCCGCGTCGAGGAGGGCCTGCCGGGCGCCGCGCGGGGCGTGCCCCGAGGTGAGCCTCACCGGGCTGCGGTGGGTGAGGTACCAGTCGGTGGCGATGGTCGGGGCACCGGTCGTGGGGCCGACCGACTTGTTGTGCCGGTCCACCACCACGATGTTCTGCACCGACACGTCCGCGTGCGCCCCGGCGACCCCGTCGACCTCGGCCACCCGGTCCGCCAGCGCGGCGGGCACGGTCTCCACGGCCCCCGTCGGCACCGACGACTTGAGATCCTCCTTCGGCCGGACCGTCACGTCGGCGGAGGTGGAGGCGAACAGCCGGTCGAAGGTGCGGGTGACGGTGTCGGAGAAGATCAGGCTGCCCGCGACGAACGCCACGGACAGGACGACGGCCAGCGCGGACAGCAGCAGCCGCCCCTTGTGGGCGAGGAAGCTCCGCAGGGTTGCCCTGAGCACCGGCTCAGTCCTCCTCGGGCCGCGGGGAGAACAGCCGCATCCGTTCCAGTACGGCCTGCGCGGTAGGACTCTCGATCCGGTCCACCAGACGGCCGTCCGCGAGGAAGAGCACCAGGTCGGAGTGGGCGGCGGCGCTCGGGTCGTGGGTGACCATCACGACCGTCTGCCCGAGCCGGTCGACCGCCTCCCGCAGGAATCCCAGCACTTCCAGGCCCGCCCGGGAGTCCAGGTTGCCCGTGGGCTCGTCGGCGAAGATCAGCTCCGGGCGGGAGGCCAGAGCCCGGGCGCAGGCCACCCGCTGCTGCTGCCCGCCGGAGAGCTGGGCCGGCCGGTGTTTCAGCCGGTCCCGCAGCCCGAGCGTGTCGATGACCTGGTCCAGCCACTCCTGGTCGGGCTTCCGGCCCGCGATGTCCATGGGCAGGGTGATGTTCTCGGCCGCGTCGAGCGTCGGGATCAGGTTGAACGACTGGAACATGAACCCGATCCGGTCCCGGCGCAGCCGCGTCAGCTCGCGGTCCTTCAACCCGGTGATCTCGGTGCCGCCCAGCCACACCTGACCGGCCGACACGTCGTCAAGGCCCGCCAGGCAGTGCATCAGGGTGGACTTGCCCGAGCCCGACGGGCCCATCACCGCGGTGAAGCGGCCGCGTGCGATGTCCACGTCCACCGAGTCCAGCGCGAGCACGGCCGTCTCGCCCGCCCCGTACGCCTTGGTCAGTCCGCGTGCGCGGGCCGCGGTCCCGTCGGCGGCGGGCGCCTTCGCAGCTGCTGTGGACACGTCTGCCTCCCCCGGTCGCGACCTCTTTGTCCGGGGCGAGCGTAGTGTGACCCGCCGCACAGGAGGTATTACTTTTCGATTCCAATGCGCGCTTGCCGTTGCTAGCGTCCCGGCGCTAGCTTCGAGGTATGGCTAAGACCCAGCTGAACGTGCGGGTGGACGAGGACACCGCCAAGGCGGCCCGCGAACGCGCCCTCGCGCGCGGCATGAGTGTCAACCGCTACATAGAGGAACTGGTCATGCAGGACACGGGTGAAGCGGGCCGGACCTTCGTCGAGGCCGCCGCCGACTTCATGAAGCAGTACGAGTCCGTCTTCGCCGAGGAGTTCGGCGAGACGCACGGTACCGACACCTCTGACAAGACCGAAGGCCGTCACTGATCCCTTGAGCGACCTGACCATCGACCTTGCCTGGCTCCTCATGCTCGCCGAACAGAAGACCCCGGGTGACCCGCAGGTCACCGACTGGGGCGCGCTGATCGCGGCCGTGGCCCGGCACCAGGCCGAGATATTCGACGTCCCCGTCTACGACACCCCGCACGCCCGTGCCGCGGCCCTGCTGCAACTCCTCATCCACGTACCGGCGTTGGAGCGCTCGAACGCCCTGTTCGCCTCCTCGGTCGCGTACGCCTACCTGGTCGCCAGCGGACTGAAGATCGCCACCTCGCCCGAGCAGGTCCGCGACCTGGCCCGGCTGGTCAAGACCGGCGGGGCGAGCGTCGCCGACATCGCCGAGGAACTGCGCCGCTGGAGCCTGTGAGCGGTGGGCGGTTCTCACGCCCCGGGCTCCGGGGGCCGCCGCGCGACCCCCAGCACGCAGTACGAGGACGGCAGCCGAGGCCCGGTCTCCGGCACCGACAGCGCCCGGTACGGGCCGAGTTCGAAGCCGGCCGCGCGCAGGGCGGCGACCGGATCGCGGGACAGCCGGCAGCCGCCGGCCAGCACCGGCCACACCGTCCCGTCCAGGGCCCGCTGGGCGAACCGCATCACCGGGCCGCCACCCCGGCCGTGCTCGAAGAACCGCAGCTCGCCGCCCGGCCGCAGCACCCGCCGTACCTCCGCGAGCGCCCGTGGCACGTCCCGGACGCTGCACAGCACCAGCGACAGCACCGCCGCGTCGTAGGCCTCGCTCTTGACCGGCAGCGCCTCCGCCGCACCCGGCACCACGTCCACCGGGACCTCGGCGCGCACGGCGGCCTGTGCCGCCAGCAACCGCAGGGTGCGCTCGGGTTCGATCGCGACGACCTCCGCGACCGAACCCGGATACCGCGCGAAGTTCAGCCCGTTGCCCGCACCGATCTCGATCACCCGCCCGGACAGCCCGGAGAGCAGCCGCTCCCGGATCGCGGCCAGGCCGAGTCCGCTCTCGGCGCGCACGCTGCACCGGGCGTAGAAACGGGCGAACAGCGGGTGGTGGACGGGATCCCGCACCGGTGTCCCGGCACTGACGGACGTCAGCCGCATGACGACCTCCCGAACGGAAGGAAGCAGGTCTACGGTGATTGTCCCCCGACGGAGCCCGTCGCACCCCCGCTGCCCGCGGCGGCTCAGGAGATGAAGGCGCGCACCTGCTCGTACACGCCGTGGTCGTTGTTCATGTCGGTGTGCGAGATGCAGCCGACGTCCACGTTGGTCGCCCCGCTCAGCTCGGCCGAGGTGTCCGGGTCGATCGCCGCGTCGCAGTCCGACCAGTACGCCGCGTAGGAGACGCTGCCCGGCGTCTCGTCACCGGAGTTCAGTGCGGTCAGGAAGGAGCTGCCGGTCTGCATCTCCTTGCAGGACGTGTAGAGCCACCCGCACAGCGAGGCGATGCTCGTCCCGTGGTTCACCCCGGCGACCGACACGAAATGGTCCACGTACGAGGTCCCGCCGAGGTTCTTGAGGTAGTAGCGGCTGTTGAGCGCGCCCATGGAGTGGACCACCAGGTCCACCTTCGAGGCACCGGTCTTGGTGAGGACGGACTGGATGTAGGTGGCCAGCGTCGAGGCGGTGGTGACGTTCGACTTCGTCCAGTCGTACGAGATCGCATACAGCTCGGAGGACGAGTAGCCGTCCGCCTCGAAGTCCGCGATCCAGTCGTTCCAGCTGCTGGAGTCGCTGCTCAGGCCGTGCACGAACACGATCGGCTCGTGACTCGCCGCCTGCGCGGGGGTTGTGGCCAGCGGGAGTGACAGAAGGAGCGAACCGGCTGCCGCCGACAGAGCCGTAGCGATGCGACGCTTGGCGCGCTGCATGATGCCTCCTGAAACGGGTGGGGTTGGTCAGGAGTGTCAGGACGGGTCTACGCGCGCCGCATCGGCGAAGTCGCCAGTCTTTACGAATCAACTAACTCGCCAGTAACGTCTTTCGTGTGGTGATACCGGTGAACCCCCCACCCTCGGACCGCACTTCGCCACCGCATACCACCGACGCGGGGCCGAGCCCGGCTTCGGCGCTCCCCGAGGGCGTACGCGCCCGGGTTCGGCGCGTCGTGTACGAGGACCGGCGCGCCGTGGCCGAGGTCGTGCCGCGCCTCACCGAACGCCAGGCCGCGGGCACCGACCCGCTGCCCGTCGAACCCGCCGAACTGGCACCGCGGTTGCTGGGCACCCTGCGCCGCGAGATCCGCGCCCTGCCCGACGACACCCGGCTGCTGCTGCTCCTCGCGGCCGCCGACCAGTACCCGGTCACCACCCACGCCTTCCTGCGTGCGGTCACCGCCGTCCGGGTCGACACCCGCGCGCTGGAGGCCGCCGAGACCGCCGGGATCGCTCACGCCGGCGCAGGCGGGGTGTCCTTCCGGGACGCCTGGACCCGGATCGCCGCCTACGAGACCGCCTCACCGGCCGACCGGCGCGCGGCCCACCAACTGCTCGCCCGGGTGCTGGGCGGCAAGGCGGAGTCGACCCGCCGCTCCTGGCACCGGGGCGCCGCCGCGCTCGGCCCCAGCGCCCGGCTCGCCGCGGAACTGCGCCTCGCCGCCGACCGGGCCCGGGCCGAGGGCAGACCCGCCCTCGCCCGCGCCCTCGCCGAACGCGCCGCCGAACTCAGCCCGGACCCGGTCGCGGAGGCCGGGCTGCTCGCCGCGGCCGCCGCCGACGCCTGGCGCTCCGGGGAACCCGACCGGGCGAGACGGCTCGCCGCCCGCACCGACAACTCCGCCCTGGGCGGGGTCCTCGCCCTCAGAGCGGGCAACGCCGCCGAGGCCTTCGACGCCCTGCTCACCGCCGCCGTCCGGCAGGAGCGTTCCGCCGATGCCGCGGCACTGCTCGCCCTCGCCACCGAGGCCGCCGTGTACACCGGCGACCTCGGACGCTGCCACGAGGCCCAGTCCGTCGCCCACTGGCTGGGCCTCCCCCCGTCCGGCATCCTCGCCGGACTCGCCGCCGCCGTCGCGGGCCGCTACGACGAGGCCCGGGTCCTCCTGAAGGGCACCGCGGGCCGCTGCGGACCCGGCGGCGACCCCGGCCTGCTCATCCACTCCGGAATCGCCGCCCTGATGCTCGGCGACCCCACCCGGGCCGTCGCCGCCACCCTCCGCGCCGCCGCCTCCGCCCGGGCCCGCGGCACCCCGGGGACGGTCGTGCAGGCCATGGAGTTCCGCGTCTACGCCGACTTCTGGACCGGCCGCACCCGGGCCGCCGAGGCCGCCGCCCAGGAGGCCCTCGGCCTGGCCCACGGCACCGGGCAGGACAACGGGGCCTGCCATCTCCAGGCCGCCCTCGCCATGTTCGCCGCCGTCACGGGCGACGAGGAGGCCTGCCGGGAGCGCGCGGCGGCCGTCCGGTCGTACGCCCTGGCGCACGGGCTGGGACTGCCCGCCGCCCTCGCCCAGTGGGCCCTCGCCTTCCTCGACCTGACCCACGGCCGCTTCCCCGCCGCGGCCGCCCGGCTGCGGGCCCTCGCCGGCTTCGGCCCCGGCCACGGCCACCGGGCGATCCGGCACCTGGCCACCCCGCACTACGTCGAGGCCGCCGTCCGCACCGGCGACACCCGGGTGGCCCGCGCCGCGCACGCCGACTACCACCGCTGGGCCACCGCCGTCCGCAGCCCCGACGACCTCGCGCTCAGCGCCCGCTGCCGGGCCCTGCTCGCGCCCGGCGCCGAGGCGGTCCCGCACTACCGCGCCGCGCTCGACCTGCACGCCCGCGGCACCCGCGACTTCGAACGAGCCCGCACCGAGCTGCTGTTCGCCGGTGCCCTGCGCCGGACGCGGCAGCGCACCGAGGCCAGGGACCGGCTGCACAGCGCTCTGGAGGCCTTCGAGTCCTTCGGTGCCCCGCACTGCGCTGCCCAGGCCCGCGCCGAACTCCGGGCCCTGGGAACGCCGTTGGCATCCCACCCGGGTGCGGATCCGGCCGCCGTGCTCACCGCGCAGCAGCTGACGGTCGCCCGGATGGCCGCCGACGGCGCCACCAACCGCGAGATCGGCGACCGGCTCAACCTCAGCCCCCGCACGATCGACCACCATCTGCGGGGGGTCTTCGCCCGGTTGGGCATCCGGTCGCGCATCGAACTGGTCCGACTGCTCGGCGAGTCGCCCTAGGGAGCGGTTCCGCGTTCCGGGCAGGCGACGGCCTAGGATGCCTCCCGCATCCGGAACGCCTCCGCGACCCAGCGCCCGTCCAGGCGTGCGGACAGCCAACTCGGTGCCACCGCACGGAAGTCGGCGGAATCGAGGGCACCCGCCCCGGCGGGCAGGGCGCCCAGCAGCGGCGCCCCGGCGACCTCCGGCAGGTCGGCGACGTTGCAACGCGACGCCAGGTCCGGCACGTCGGGCCAGCTGCCGATCACCACACCCAGCAACTCCAGCTCACGGGCCCGCAGTTCGCGGGCCGTGAGCTCGGTGGTGTTGAGCGTGCCGAGACCGGCCGACGCCACCAACAACACCGGCGCGTTCAGCAGCCGGGCCACGTCCGCGAGCGTGCCGCCGGCCTCGTCGAACCGGACGAGCAGCCCGCCCGCCCCCTCCACCAGCACCAGTTCGTGCTCGGTGGCCAGTTTGGCGGCGGCCGTCGCCACGTCCTGCGGACGCACCGGGGGGAGCCCCGCCCGCCGGGCCGCCGTCCCCGGCGCCAACGGCTCCGGGAAACGGGCGACTTCGGCCGCGGTCACGGCCCCCGCGAGCCGCGCGACCTCGGCGGCGTCCCCGCGCTCGTCCGGTCCTACCCCGGTCTGCGCGGCCTTGAGGACCGCCACCGAGCGGCCGGCCGCGACCGCGGCGGCGGCGACCGCGGCCGTGGTGACGGTCTTGCCGACCTCCGTGCCCGTCCCCGTGATCACCAGGATCGGCATGTTCAGCCCTCCCGCGCCGCGGCACACACCGCGCCCGCGATCCGTGCCACGTCCGCGTCACCGGTGACGTACGGCGGCATCGTGTAGACCAGGTCGCGGAAGGGGCGCAGCCACACGCCCGCGCGCACCGCGGCCGCCGTCGCGGCCTTCATGTCGACGTCGTGGTCGAGCTGGACGACCCCGATGGCACCGAGGACCCGGACGTCCCGGACCCCGGGGAGGTCCCGGGCCGGCGCGAGCCCCTCCCGCAGGCCCGACTCGATCCGCTTGACCTCGGTGAGCCAGTCCTGCCCCAGCAGCAGCCCGAGCGAGGCGCAGGCCACGGAGGCGGCGAGCGGGTTCCCCATGAACGTCGGTCCGTGGGCCAGTACCGGCACCTCGCCCCGCGAGATCCCCTCGGCCACCCGGGACGTGCACAGCGTCGCCGCCATGGTCAGGTACCCGCCGGTCAGCGCCTTGCCGACGCACATCACGTCCGGCGTGACGGCCGCGTGGTCCGCCGCGAACAGCGCACCCGTACGTCCGAAGCCGGTCGCGATCTCGTCGAACACCAGCAGCACGTCGTGCGCGTCGCACGCCTCGCGCAGCACCCGCAGATAGGCGGGGGAGTGGAACCGCATCCCGCCGGCGCCCTGTACCACCGGCTCCACGATCACCGTGGCCAGTTCGTGCGCGTGCCGTTCGACCATCGACCGCAGCCGGTCGGCGTACCGCTCGTCGTACTCCGCCGGGGGCGCGTCCGCGAAGAGCTGGCGGGGCAGCACCCCGGACCACAGCTCGTGCATCCCGCCCTCGGGGTCGCACACGGACATCGGCTGCCAGGTGTCCCCGTGGTAACCGCCGCGCCAGGTCAGCAGGCGCTGCTTCGCCGGGCGGCCGAGCGAACGCCAGTACTGGAGGCACATCTTGATCGCGACCTCGACGGACACCGAACCGGAGTCCGCCAGGAAGACGTGCTCGAGACCCTCCGGAGACATGTCGACAAGGAGCTTCGCCAGCCGGACGGCGGGCTCGTGGGTGAGCCCGCCGAACATCACATGGCTCATGCGGCCGAGCTGGTCGCGCGCGGCCTCGTTGAGCACGGGGTGGTTGTAGCCGTGGATCGCCGACCACCAGGACGACATGCCGTCGACCAGCTCTCCCGAGCCGTCCGCGAGCCGCAGCCGGACCCCGCTCGCCGACTCCACGACGAGCGGTTCGGCCCGGCCGGGCATCGGACCGTACGGATGCCAGACGTGCCGCCGGTCCAGTTCCAGCAGCTCGGGGACGCTCAGGTCAGGCATTGGGCGCGAGGTCCGTTCCGGCCCCCCGGCGGCGGACGGCGACCAGGTCGGTGCGGGGCTCGTTGGCGACGTCCGTACCGCACACGTCCGGGTGGGAACCGGAACCCTCGTGGGAACCGCAGCCCGACCCGCACCCGGCGTCCGCGTGCGAGCCGCAGACGGCGTCCCTGGCCTCGGCGCGGTGCCGGGGCAGCGTCGTCTCGTCGGACCCCTCCACCACGAACCCGGCGTCCGCGATCATCTCCAGGTCGGCCTGGCCGGCCTGGCCCTCGGTGGTCAGGTAGTCGCCGAGGAAGATCGAGTTGGCCAGGTGCAGGGCGAGCGGCTGCATGGTGCGCAGATGCACCTCACGGCCGCCCGCGATGCGCACCTCGACGTCGGGGCAGACGAACCGCACCATCGCCAGGATGCGCAGACAGCGCTGCGGGGTGAGGTTCCACTCCTTGGCCAGCGGGGTGCCCTCGACCGGGATCAGGAAGTTGACCGGCACCGAGTCCGGGTCCAGCTCGCGCAGCGAGAAGACCACGTCGACCAGGTCCTCGTCCGTCTCGCCCATGCCGGCGATCAGCCCGGAGCAGGCCGAAAGGCCCGCCGCGTGCGCCTTGTTGACCGTGTCCACCCGGTCGGCGTACGTGTGCGTGGTCGTGATGTCCCCGTACGTCCCCTCGGACGTGTTGAGGTTGTGGTTGTAGGCGTCCGCGCCCGCCTCGCGCAGCCGCTCCGCCTGGCCGTCGGAGAGCAGGCCGAGGCAGGCGCACACCTCGACGCCCTCGTTCTGCTCCTTGATCGCCTTGATGGTGCCGGCCACCCGGTCCACGTCCCGGTCGGTCGGACCGCGCCCGGACGCCACCAGGCAGACCCGCTTGGCGCCCCCGGCCAGACCCGCGGCCGCCGCCCTGGAGGCCTCGTCCGGTTTCAGCCAGCTGTACTTCAGGATCCCGGTCGAGGAGCCGAGGCGCTGCGAGCAGTACGAGCAGTCCTCCGGGCACAGGCCCGACTTGAGGTTGACCAGGTAGTTGAGTTTCACGCGCCGGCCGAACCACTGCCGGCGCACCTTGCCGGCCGCGGCCACCACGTCGAGCACGTCGTCGTCGGATGTCGCCAGCACGGCGAGCGCTTCCTCGCGGGTCGGCAGCTCGCGCCGAAGCCCCTTGTCCACCAGCGTGTTCAGCAGGTCCATGAGAGTCGATCCTCTCCTACGAGGCTGCCCCGGGCCAAGGAGAGTTCGCACAACCCTGTCAGATCGACATGTGGGTATCACCACACACTGGGTGCCCGACGGCCCCGCTAGGGTCTGTTCATTGCCTACAAAAGCACCGGAGGGGCCATGGCGTTCGGCTGGATCGACGAACAGGCGGAACTCCGCCGCCGCGCCGGACTCGTGCGGACCCTGCGCCCCCGTCCCGCCGACTCACCGCTGCTGGACCTGGCGAGCAACGACTACCTGGGCCTCGCCCACCATCCCGAAGTGGCCGAGGGCGCGGCCGAGGCCGCCCGGAGGTGGGGCGGCGGCTCCACCGGCTCCCGGCTGGTGACCGGCACGACGGAGCTGCACACCGAGCTGGAGCGCGAGCTGGCCGGATTCTGCGGGTTCGAGGCGGCCCTGGTCTTCTCCTCGGGTTACGCGGCCAACCTCGCCGCCGTCACCACGCTCGGCCCGCACGGCTCCCTGATCGTCTCCGACGCCCTCAACCACGCCTCCCTGATCGACGGCTGCCGGCTGGCGCGGGGGACCACGCAGGTCGTCGGGCATGCCGACCCGGACGCCGTGCGCAAAGCGCTCGGGACGCGCGAGGGGCCCGCGGTGGTCGTCTCCGACACGGTGTTCTCGGTCGACGGCGACGCGGCACCGCTGGCCGCACTGGCCGAGGCGTGCCGGGAGCGCGGCGCCGGACTGCTCGTGGACGACGCCCACGGGCTCGGGGTCATCGGGGACGGCGGGCGGGGCGCGCCGTACGCGGCCCGTCTCGCCGGGGCCGACGACGTGGTGGTCACCGTGACCCTGTCCAAGTCGCTGGGCAGTCAGGGCGGGGCCGTGCTCGGGCCTGCCCGGGTGATCGACCACCTGGTGAACGCGGCGCGGACCTTCATCTTCGACACCGGGCTGGCCCCCGCCGCCGCGGGCGCGGCGCTGGCGGCCCTCAGGCTGCTGCGGCGCGAGCCCGCACGAGCGTCCAGGGCCCGCGAGGTGGCCGCCGAACTGCACGCACGGCTGACCGCCGCGGGCCTGTCGGCGGTACGACCGGACGCCGCGGTGGTCTCCGTGCGGGCCCCGTCCCCGGAGGGGGCGGTGCGGTGGGCGGCCGACTGCCGGTCGGCAGGCCTGGCCGTGGGGTGTTTCCGCCCGCCTTCCGTGCCGGACGGCGTCTCACGGCTCAGGCTGACCGCCCGTGCCGACCTCTCCGGGGCCGAGATCGAACGCGCTGTACGTGTGATCGGCGAGACACGACCATGAGTCGGCGTGACACGGCCGGGCCTTGCGCGCGGTGTACGTCCAGGCCTGGTTCTGGCCGCCGTTGCAGTCCCAGACTTCCGCCTGGGTGCCGTTGGTGATGGTGTTGTTGTAGACG
>NZ_JBEYFC010000298.1:0-11106 GCF_040634175.1 Streptomyces sp. NPDC007162 | reverse complement strand
GCGCTCAGCCGTTTCCGGGCGCGGCAGCGCGTTTCCCGGGCGCTGCCCGGGAGGTGACGCTGTTTCGGCCTCGTTCCGGCTCCTTTTCGGCCAAGCTGTGACGCATGTCACGACCTCGGCAGGGGAATCGCTGGGGGCATGACAGAAGATGCGATCGGCACATCGCCTTCCGGCGGCCTCTCCGACGAGGAACGGCTGGCCCAACTCGGCTACACCCAGGTCCTGGCCCGCCGTATGTCGGCCTTCTCGAACTACGCGGTCTCCTTCACGATCATCTCGGTCCTCTCCGGCTGCCTCACCCTCTACCTCTTCGGCATGATCACCGGCGGACCGGCGGTGATCACCTGGGGCTGGGTGGCCGTCGGCCTGATGACCCTCTTCGTGGGCCTCTCGATGGCCGAGATCTGTTCCGCCTACCCCACCTCCGCGGGTCTCTACTTCTGGGCCCACCGCCTGGCCCCGCCCCGCTCGGCCGCGGCCTGGGCGTGGTTCACGGGCTGGTTCAACGTGCTCGGCCAGGTGGCGGTGACGGCGGGCATCGACTTCGGCGCCGCGTCCTTCCTGGGCGCCTACCTGAACCTCCAGTTCGACTTCACCGTCACCCCCGGCCGCACGATCCTGCTCTTCGCGGGGATCCTCGTGCTGCACGGCCTCCTCAACACCTTCGGTGTCCGCATCGTCGCCCTCCTGAACAGCGTCAGCGTGTGGTGGCACGTGGTCGGCGTCCTGGTGATCGTCGGCGCGCTGACCTTCGTACCCGACCACCACCAGTCGGCGTCCTTCGTCTTCACGAAGTTCGTGAACGAGACGGGCTGGAGCAACGGCCCGTACGTCGTCCTCCTGGGCCTGCTGATGGCGCAGTACACCTTCACCGGTTACGACGCCTCGGCGCACATGACCGAGGAGACCCACGACGCGTCGACGGCCGGCCCCCAGGGCATCGTCCGCTCGATCTGGACGTCGTGGATAGCCGGCTTCGTCCTCCTCCTCGGCTTCACGTTCGCGATCCAGTCGTACGACAAGGAGCTGAAGTCGCCGACGGGTGCACCCCCGGCCCAGATCCTCCTGGACGCGCTCGGCGCCACCACCGGCAAGCTCCTGCTCCTCGTCGTCATCGGCGCCCAGCTCTTCTGCGGGATGGCGTCGGTGACGGCCAACAGCCGCATGATCTACGCCTTCTCGCGTGACGGGGCGCTGCCCTTCTCCCGCGTCTGGCACACGGTCAGCCCGCGTACCCGCACCCCCGTGGCGGCGGTCTGGCTCGCGGCCCTCGCCGCGCTCGCCCTGGGCCTGCCCTACCTCATCAACTACACGGCCTACGCCGCCGTGACGTCGATCGCGGTGATCGGCCTGTACGTGGCGTACGTGATCCCGACGCTGCTGCGGGTGCGCAAGGGCGACGCGTTCGAGCGGGGGCCCTGGCACCTGGGCCGCTGGTCGCTGGTGATCGGCGTGATCTCGGTGACGTGGGTCGTCGTCATCACCGTCCTCTTCATGCTCCCGCAGGTCTCCCCGGTCACCTGGGAGACCTTCAACTACGCCCCGGTCGCCGTCCTCGCAGTCCTCGGCTTCGCCGCGGTCTGGTGGCAGGTCTCGGCCCGCCACTGGTTCCTCAACCCGGACGGAGCCCGCCACGAGGACACCGCCAAACTGGTCGATCTCTGACGCTCCGGCCCACTTCCGCCACCCGACGCGGCCGTGACCCCGATACCCGATCGGCGACACGGCTCCGTCCGGCTATGCTCGGGGAGGCAACATCGCCTGGGCCGTTAGCTCAATTGGCAGAGCAGTGGACTTTTAATCCATTGGTTGTGGGTTCGAGTCCCACACGGCCTACGGGTGGTGGGCGGGGGATATGTCCCCTGACCTGCTAGGCAGCGTCCGGGTCGGCTTCGGCTGGCTCGGGCGCTGACTCGTTTTCGGGCTCGTGCGTGAGCGATGCGTGAGCGGATGCGCTCAGCTCTGGCAGCCGCACCCCGACGCACTCTTGGCCTCCACGACGGTCAGTGCGGGGTCGGCCGCGGTTTCGGACGGAGTGCAGCAGGCGTTCACGCCACAGCAGGCGCCGTCCGAACCACGCGCTTCGGAGGGCACATCGGAGTCGTCGGAGGCGGCGGGCTTGGTGGCGCGGATGATGGCTGAGCGCATGCCGTCCGCGACGGGGTGCGTCGGTGTGATGTCGATGCCGGTGAAGCCGGCGGCTTCGAGGCCCGTGCGGTACTCGGCGAAGGACAGTGCGCCGGCGATGCAGCCCACATGGTCGCCACGCTCGGCACGCTGTTCCGGCGTGAGCGCGTCGTCGGCGACGACGTCCGAGATGCCGATACGGCCGCCGGGCCTGAGGACGCGGAAGGTCTCGGCGAAGACGGCGGGCTTGTCGACGGACAGGTTGATCACGCAGTTGGAGATGACCACGTCGATCGTGCCCGCGGGGAGCGGGATCGCCTCGATGGTGCCCTTGAGGAACTCGACGTTGGTCGCGTCGGACTTCCTCGCGTTGGCCACGGCCAGGGCGAGCATCTCCTCGGTCATGTCCAGGCCGTACGCCTTGCCGGTGGGGCCGACGCGGCGGGCGGAGAGCAGGACGTCGATGCCGCCGCCGGAGCCGAGGTCCAGGACGCGTTCGCCCTCGCGGAGTTCGGCGACGGCGGTGGGGTTGCCGCAGCCGAGGGAGGCGGCGACCGCTTCGGCGGGCAGGGTGGCGCGCTCGTCGGTGGCGTAGAGGGTGGAGCCGAAGTTCTCGTCGACCTCGACCGGCTCGGGGCCGCAACAGGCGGTGCTGCCCTCGGCGACCTTCACGGCTGCGGCGGCGTACCGGCGGCGGACGGTATCGCGCAGGTCGGTGGACTGCTCGCTCATCACTTCACTCCTGGGTGACGGGGCATGGCGGTGCCCTGGAACGGTCTGTATTGAAGTTCTTGGATGCAACCTTGCGCCTTGGATCGAAGGACGTCAACATAGAGGTGTGTCGAAACAAGAGCTTGAGCTGATCGACCAGGACGCCGCGTGCTGCCCCGGCCTGGCTTCCGCGCCACTGGGTGACGAACGCGCCACGGAGCTGGCGAAGGTCTTCAAGGCGCTGGGTGACCCGGTGCGGCTGCGCCTGTTGTCGATGATCGCCTCACGTGAGGGCGGCGAGGTCTGCGTGTGCGAGATGACGCCCGCCTTCGATCTGTCCCAGCCGACGATCTCCCATCACCTCAAGCTGCTGCGGCAGGCCGGCCTGATCGACTGCGAGCGCCGTGGGACGTGGGTGTACTACTGGGTGCTGCCCGGCGCCCTGGACAGGCTCGCGGGGTTTCTGACGACGCCGCAGTCCGTCGGGGCGACAGCGTGACAGCGTCCCTCGGGCGCCGTGTCGCCGCCGAGACGGTGGGAACCGGCCTGCTCGTGGCTGTGGTCGTGGGCTCCGGTATCCAGGCGACCGAGCTGTCCCAGGACGTCGGCGTGCAGCTGCTGGCCGACTCGCTGGCCACCGTCTTCGGCCTGGGCGTGCTGATCACGCTTTTCGGGCCGGTCTCCGGCGCGCACTTCAACCCTGCGGTCACCCTGGCCGCCTGGTTCACCGGCCGCCGTACCGGCGCCGGGCTGAGCCTGGGGGAGGCCGCCGCGTACGTCCCCGCTCAGATTGCCGGGGCGATCGGCGGGGCGGTGCTGGCCGACGCCATGTTCGCCGAGCCGCTGGTGAAGTTCTCCACCCACGACCGGTCCTCCGGCCACGTGTGGCTGGGCGAGGTCGTCGCCACGGGCGGCCTGATCCTTCTCGTCTTCGGCGTGGAGCGCGTCGGCCGTGCCTCCCTGGCCCCGGCGGCCGTGGCTTCCTACATCGGGGCCGCGTACTGGTTCACCTCCTCCACCTCCTTCGCGAATCCGGCCGTCACCATCGGCCGTGCCTTCACCGACACGTTCGCCGGGATCTCCCCCACTTCCGTCGCCCCGTTCGTCGTGGCCCAACTGCTCGGCGCCGCAATCGGGCTGGCCGCCGTGGCAGTCGTGTACGGACGTCCCGCCCGCGCGGCAGACGCCGTCCGCCCCTCGCACACCGAGCCCGAACTCACCTCCTCCTGACCGTCCCACCCGCCCACAAGGACATGTGCCATGAACTCGGCTGCCGCGCGTCCCTCCGTGCTGTTCGTCTGCGTCCACAACGCCGGCCGCTCCCAGATGGGCGCCGCCTTCCTCACCCACCTCGCCGGTGACCGGATCGAGGTCCGCTCGGCGGGCTCCGCCCCCGCCGACGCGGTCAATCCGGCGGTGGTCGAGGCCATGGCGGAGCTGGGGATCGACATCTCCGCCGAGACCCCGAAGATCCTGACCACCGAGGCCGTGCAGTCCTCGGATGTCGTGATCACCATGGGCTGCGGGGACACCTGCCCCGTCTTCCCGGGCAAGCGGTACCTGGACTGGCAGCTGGACGATCCGGCAGGCCAGGGTGTGGACGCCGTACGGCCGATCCGGGACGAGATCGAGCGGCGGGTACGCGGCCTGTTGGCGGAGCTCGGCGTTCCGGCGGCATCAGCCTGACCCAGGAGAGGCGCCGGCGTGGTACCTGTTCGGCCGATGGGCGGCAGGTCGGTCGTGGCGAGGAAGCGGCGGAAGGTCCCGGAAACTCGGTGCGCTCCTTCTCTTGGCGGCTCTTGCGGTCGCGCAGCACGGCGATGTTCATGCTGTCGAGCGCGATCGTGTTCGCGCTGCCGTCCGTCTTCGGCTCCCTCGGCAGGCAGTGATTGGGGCATTCGCGGTGTCCGGGGGCAAGTATCGCCCTACACTCTCGGCTGCGAATCGTTGCAGAGGGTCATGAGGGTGTAACGGGGGGAACATATGCGTGCCACGATCACCGGCCCTGATCACGAGGACGGGCATCTGATCATCAGCGAGCTCCACGACTGGCTCGTCGGGGATGCCGAGTTGCGCCGATCGACGCAGATCCATCGGGTAACCCGCGAGTCGGCCGGGACGATGGGGGCGCTGGACGTCATCGAGGTGGTGCTTGGACAGGGCATCGCCGCCGCCAACCTCGCGCTGGCGTACGCCTCCTGGCGCTCGACCCGCCCGGCACCGCCCCGCGTCAGCGTGACCCTGCCCGGCGGCACGCTGACCGTGACGGACGACAGCCCGGAGGCGTTGGAGCGGATCCTGGCGGCTCTCCGGGAACCGATACCGGGGCCGTCCGCCGGAACCCCGGGTGCGCGGAGCGCCGACGGTGCCGGGAGAGCAGGGGCGGAGGCGCGTGGCGATGGCGCAGCCTGATCCCTCGACATCCCGGGCGGTCATCGTCGGCGTCCAGGGCTACCAGCACCTGGATCCGCTCCCCGCCGTCGCCAACAACGTGCGGCGCATGGCCGAACTCCTGCGCGACCCGGACCTGTGGGGGCTACCCGAGGAGAACTGCACGGTCCTGCTGGACCCGACGTCCGACCGTGAGGTCCTCGAAGCGGTGCACGAGGCGGCCTCACAGGCACAGGACGGATTCCTGCTGTACTTCGCGGGACACGGTCTGCCCGAGCAGCCCGACGGACTCCAACTGGCGCTGCCGGACACCAGCAGCGAGCACCTGTTCCGGGCCCTGTCGTACGACCGGGTCCGGTCGGTCATCCTCCGGTACTGCTCGGCGCTGCACAAAGTGGTCATCCTCGACACCTGCTTCAGCGGCCGGGCTCTCAAGGGCGTGATGGGTCCGGACGTGGGCGTCGCGGACTTCGCCGAGGTGGACGGTACGTTCCTGATGACCTCGTCGGCGGAGAACCGGACATCGATGGCGCCGGTGGGCGCCGAGTACACCCTGTTCACCGGTGAGCTCGTCAGGGTGCTGGACCAGGGGCACCCCGATACCGACGACCTCCTGGACATGGACACCATCTACCGCTCGGTGGACCGCGCCCTGCGGGCCGGCGGAGGTCCCGTTCCACAGCAGCGAGCCCGTAACGCGGGTGCGCGCATCACGTTCGTCCGCAACCGGGCCCGCCTGGGCGAGCGCCGCGGTCCCCGGATCCCGGCGGCGCGCGACACCGCCGTACCAGCCGGCTACGAGGCACTGCTGGACGAGACCGTGCCGGGGCTGATCGAGCGGCTGGCCGGGCTGACGAAGTCGGGGCACGGCGCCGAGGCGGACGCCGTGCTCACGGCCGTGGCCACCCGCTGGCCCGAACAGGAGGCCGCGGCGCTCCTCGGCGAGCTGCGCTCGGCCGGACTCGGCCGGTTGACGAAACTCGCCTGCGAGGCCGTCGTCGCGCGGCCCGCCACCGAGGTCACGGAGTGCCTGCATGTGCTCGAACAGCTCGGTGACGGCCAGGTGGCCGACATGATGTTCGAGGCGCTGGCACGCACCGGTCCGACCGCCGTCGCGGCGGCCGCCCGCAGCCTGCGCGACCTGGGTCTGACAGTCACGGAGCGTCTGGTGCGGCCCGCCCTCGCCATGGGTGGTCCCGACGGCTCGGCCGACCTGGTGGTGGCCCTCCACCAGCAGGGACTCGGCGAGGAGGCCATGACCGGGCTGCGCATGCTGGTGGCCCGCGAGCCCGACCCCGAGTACGTGCGCGTCGCCGATGCCCTGCTGGAACGGGGCTCGGCCGAGTCCGCGTACGCGCTGTACCTGGCCCTGCCCGCGGCGCTCGCCGCCTCCCGGTCGCGGGAAGAGACCGCCCAGCTGCTGTTCTCCATGAAGGAGCACGGGGCACAGCCGCAGGCGGAGGAACTCCTCCGCGCCCTGCTCGCCGCCGAGCCGCAGGAGCGGGTCGCCTGGGCGCTCGCCCTCCACACAGTGGGCCTTGCCTGGGGCGACGAGGCGGCCTGCGACCTGCTGCGCCGGGCTCCCGCCGAGAAGGTCTTGCGGATCATGGAAAAGATCCGCAGGTCCCGCCCCGAGGCTCTCGTCACGGTGGTGCGGTGGGCGAGTTCGGGCCCGCGCGGGGCCGCTGACACCGTCGCCTTCATGACGGCGCTGCGCCGGTTCGGCCGTCGCCTGGACGCCATGCGGTTGCTCACCGACGTGGCCGACTCCGGGCCCGAGCAGGCCGCCGCCCTCATCTCGGCCCTGCGCGATCTCGGGCACGAGGAGGTGGACAGGCTCCTGGAACGTGCGGCCGACCGCCCCGCCGCACAGCGTGTCGTCCTGGTCTCGGCCATGCGCGCGCACGGGGCGCGGGACGACGCCGACCGGATGCTCGCCGACGTCCTGAACAGCCCGGACGAGGAACTGCTCGGGGTGCTGCCGGTCCTCGCCACCGAAGTCGATGTCGAGACGCTCCACGCGCACATCGCGGACTGTGCCGAGGGCGGGGACGTGGCGCCGGTTCTCCGGCGCTACTGGCACGACGAGCGGTTCGCGGACGCGGACCGCCTCCTCGACCTGCTCGCCGAGCGTCCCGAACCGCTCCTCGAGGGTGCCCTCGCGGAGCTCCCCGCTCTCTGCTCGCCCGACGAGTACCGGCAGCTCGCGGCCTCGATGACCCGGCTCAGCCTCCCGGCGGTCGTGCGTATCACCGCGCGGGTGGCCACGGAACCGGGGGAGAACGAGAGCGACGGGAGCCCGCTGAGCGGCGTCGTCGCCGAAAGCCTTGCCCGGCTGCCGCGCCCCGCGTTGCTGTCCTTGATCGAGGCGCTCCGACGCCTCTCCGTGGAGGACGGCGGCCGCGCGGAAGTGTGGGCGCTGGGTGAAGCGCTGGCCGGGCGCGACGACGCGCCCCGAGTGCTCCTGGAACTCTGGCAGAGCGAGCGTCCCGTCGCCTGGCTCCCGCTCGAACTGCGGACGTTGATGGAGCTCGCTTCGGCGGACCGGGTCGTGGCGATCTACCGTGCCATGGCGGAGTCGGGTATGCCCCGTGACGTGTCGGTGCTCGCAGGCCTCGGCCTGCGGGCCGATCTGCCGACCGTACTCACCAGGCTGCGCAGGGCGGGACTGCCGCGCGGCGACGCGGTAAGGGTGCAGCGCTCGTCGACACGGCGCCATACCGAGGTGCACGATCCTGCGGTCGCGCGAGTCCTTGAGGAAGGGCTGGCGAGGCCCTTCGACGCGGCTGACGTCGACCGGGCAAGGGGGGTGCTGTGGCAGGCTGCGCGGACCCTGGAGCCCTACCAGCTGGCGGAGTTGCTCGGTGCCCTGCACCTCCAGGAGAAGGGGGACGATGTCGCCTGGGTCGTCACCTCGGCCGTGGAGCGCGTCCCGTTGGAGGACTGGTTGCCCGATGTGCTCGCCGAGCTGGGCGGTGCCCGTCTCGACGAGGTGGCCCGCCTGCTGATCCAGGCGGTGGTCCGCCGCTCGAAGGCCTGGGAGGTGCGGGGCACCGCGGCCATCCTGCGGGAGGACGGCATGGACGAGTACGCGGACCAGCTGGACGACGCGAGCCGGGGGAAGCGGATGACGCGTTGGCTGCGTATGTGACCCTCGCCGGCCCGGGCGCCGTGGTCTGCGGTGGACCGTTCAGCCCGCGTTGAGCTCCGTGAGTTCCGCCAGCGGCAGGGTGTGCTGGGTGTGCAGGACCTTGGCGCGGAGGTAGCGGACGTTGTGGGCGGTGCTGAAGACGCCGGTCGGGACGCGGTCGCGGACGGTGATGCCGAGGGTGCGCAACTGCTCCGCCTTGTCGGGGTTGTTGGAGAGCAGGTCCAGCTCACCGTGGCCGAGGGCCTGGAGCATCTGGGCGGCGGCGGTGTAGTCGCGGGCGTCCTCGGGCAGGCCGAGCGCGGCGTTCGCCTCGTAGGTGTCGAGGCCCTGGTCCTGGAGGGCGTACGCGTCGAGCTTGTTGTACAGGCCGATGCCGCGGCCCTCCTGGCGCAGGTAGAGCAGGACGCCGCCGCGCTCGGCGATGCGCTCGACCGCCTCGCGCAGCTGGGGTCCGCAGTCGCAGCGGGCCGAGCCGAAGACGTCGCCGGTGAGGCACTCCGAGTGCAGGCGGACCAGCGGGAGGGTGCCGGGCGCGGGCTCGCCCAGGACGACGGCGACGTGCTCCTGACCGTCGGTCAGGCCGTGGAAGGTGACGAGTTCGGCGTTGACGCTGTAGCCGTCGGTGAAGCGCAGCGGGACCCGGACGCGGGCGCGCTGGGTGGCGGCGGGGGTGTCGGTCATCGGGGTCTCCAGTGTCCGGGTGCAGGACGGCTGTCCCGTGCGGGACGCGTGCCTCTGCTTCAGTTTTGAAGCAGATCCACGGCTGGAACCATACCCCATGCTTTAAATTTGAAGCAACAGCTTTCCGGTCGGTTCGGGAAAACCGGGTTCACGAACCGGAACAGGGCGACGACGAGCGCCGCCGCCACGGCACCTCGTCGGAGGTCGGCCGCGGCTTCTCGTCACCCTCCAGCGCCCGCGCGATCACGGAGCTGATCTCCTCCAGCTGCGTGACCTGTTCCTCGGAGAGGTGGTCGAACACCGCCGCGCGTACCGTCTCCACATGCCCGGGCGCCGTACGCTCCAGGGCCGCCATGCCCTTGTCCGTCAGGATCGCGAAGCTGCTCCGCTTGTCCCACTGGCAGTCCTCGCGCCGGATCAGCCCGTCCTTCTCCAGTCGGGTCACGGCGTAGGTCAGGCGACTGCGGGTGATCTTGGACCTGGCGGCGAGATCGGTCATCCGCAGCCTGCGCTCCGGTTCCTCGGAGAGGTTGGCCAGAATGCCGTAGTAGAGGTGCGGCATGCCGGCGTCCTGCTGGAGTTGGCGGTCGATCGCGTCCTCCAGGAGGTTGGTCGCCGCCATGAACGCGCGCCAGGCGCGCTGCTCCTTCGACGTGAGCCAGCGAGTCGTCATGGGACCAGTGTAAGTTTGTTTCAAACTTTAACCAAGCGTCCGGTTCACACCCCGCCCGCCGCCGTGAGCCCGCCCGCCGCCGAGAGTGAGCGCGTCCGATGCCGTACCCCCACGTCCTGCTGTCCGCCGCCGTCTCCCTGGACGGCTACCTCGACGACACCGGCCCCGAACGGCTGCTGCTCTCCTCACCGGCCGACTTCGACCGGGTCGACGAGGTGCGGGCCGGCTCCGACGCCGTCCTGGTCGGCGCCGGCACGATCCGTGCGGACAACCCGCGGCTCCTGGTGTACTCCGAGGCGCGCCGCGCCGCCCGGATCGCCGCCGGCCGGCCCGAGTACCCCCTCAAGGTCACGGTCACCGCGACCGGCGACCTCGACCCGGACGCGAAGTTCTGGCACACGGGCGGCGAGAAGCTCGTCTGCACGACCGACTCGGGCGCGGAGCGGGCGGCCGCCCTGGGCATCGCCGCCGACATCGTCGCGCTGGGCCCCGAACTCGACTGGCCCGCGCTGCTGACCCACCTCCACGAGGTACGCGGTGTGGACCGCCTGATGGTGGAGGGCGGCGGCACCGTCCACACCCAGCTGCTCCAGCAGGGCCTGGCCGACGAACTCCAGCTGGTCCTCGCCCCGGTCTTCGTGGGCGAGCCCAAGGCGCCGCGCCTGTTCGGCCCCGGCGGCTACCAGGCCGGGCGGTTGCGCCTGCTGGAGACCCGCCGCATCGAGGACGTCGTCCTGATGCGCTACGAGCCCACCGCCCCCGGCGCGGGCACCTCGGCGTCCGCCGCCGACCGGCACTGGCTGCGGCTCGCGTGCGAGCTGGCGGCCCAGTGCCCGCCCTCGGGGACGGCGTTCAGCGTCGGCGCGGTGGTGGTCGCCGCCGACGGCACGGAACTGGCCCGCGGCCACTCCCGGGAGGCGGGCGACCCGGTGGCCCACGCGGAGGAGGCGGCCCTCGCCAAGATCCCCCCGGCGGACCCCCGGCTGGCCACGGCCACCGTCTACACCAGTCTGGAGCCCTGCACCCACCGCGCCTCCCGCCCGCACCCCTGCGCGGAGCTGATCCTCGGGGCCGGAGTGCGCCGGGTGGTCACGGCCTGGCGTGAACCGGACACCTTCGTGCAGGCGGCGGACGGGACGGGGATGCTGCGGGAGCGGGGGGTGTCGGTGGTGGTGCTGGCCGAGTACGAGGCCATGGCCAAGGCGCCGAACGCGCACCTGGAAACTCCCCTCGCCTAGCCCCTCCGTGCGGGGGTGCCGGTAACCCGTGTGACTCGCACCCTTCCGATGGCGTATGCTGGTGTCACCGACGCGGGGTGGAGCAGCTCGGTAGCTCGCTGGGCTCATAACCCAGAGGTCGCAGGTTCAAATCC
>NZ_JBEYFC010000297.1:0-11142 GCF_040634175.1 Streptomyces sp. NPDC007162 | reverse complement strand
GACGTCGATGGCGTCGACGCCGTGGGCGATGAAGGCGCGGGCGATGGTGACCGCGTCGTCTTCCTCGGCTCGGTGATCACCAACGCCGAGAAGGTGCGGGATTGTTTCCGCGGGAAGCCCCGGAGACGTGAAGGTAATGTGGGACCTACGCCCAGCCCGGCCGGAGAGTACTCAGGTGCCCCGGTCACCGGGAATCAGCGGTTCCCCCATGCGTCCCCCGCGTCCCGGGGGACAGCTGATGGCGATTCTTGGAATTGACCAGGACTGCTCCTCGCATCACTTGATCAAGTCTGCAAGCGAGTGGGGAGGTTCAGTGAGTGCCGGGGCCGGGGTGAGGCTGGGGCCGCCCGCTCGTTCTGAGTCCGGGGCGCATCGCCCCGGACTGATGTCCTGGTTCCAAAGTCGGTGTGGAGGTGGGTCCATCGGCTGACGCGCGCCCAAGCCTCCGAGGTGATCATGTGGGTTGTCAGCTCGACAGCCGAGGAGGGGCCATGCGGGTGGAGCAGGTGAACTGGGTCGACATCCCGGCCGGGTTACTACGTCGGGGAACGCCGGTCGACGAGATGGCGGCGGTGGCCCGCCGCTATGCCGACACCGGGGTACCAGTGGAGTGGTACATGAAGGAAGCCCCGCGCACGGAGATCCACGTCTCGGCCTTCCGAATCGCCCGTACACCGGTCACGGTCGGCCAGTGGGCACTCTTCGCGGCGGCCACCGGCCGAGCCGCCGCCCAGGCGCCGGCGGACCACCCTGTCACCGGGGTCACCTGGGAGGCGGCGACGGCCTACTGCCGGTGGCTCGGTGACCAGCTCAGCCTCGGGGTGCGGTTGCCCACGGAGGACGAGTGGGAACGCGCCGCGCGGGGAGACGACGCCCGGGAGTTCCCTTGGGGCAAGGCCTACCGCACCGGCCTGGCCAATCTGGCGGACCTCGGTGTCGGCACCACGCTGCCGGTCGGTTCGTTCCCCGAAGGCGCCAGCCCGTTCGGGGTGCTGGACATGGCGGGCAACGTCGACGAATGGACCTCCACCCTCTACGCCCCCTATCCCGGCGCGCCCGCCGAGGTGCCGAGCACCGAGCACTGGGCCTTCGACCGGCACATCACCCGAGGCGGCTCCTTCCGCCACGACCGGGACCTGGCCCGGTGCGCCCGCCGGCACGGCGCCTACGAGCCGGATCTCGAAGCGATCGGCGTGGGCTTCCGCCTGGCGGCACCAGCCGCGTAGAACCAGACACTGTGCCGACATCACACGACTGGCTTTGTCCACGAGAGAACGGGTTCTGGTCCAATCTTCTGTGGAGCGCTGACGCTCAGTGTTGTCGCATGGCGCTGCGCCACCGCGACTGACGGTGGTGTCGGTGGGACGACCGATAATGCCAGTCATGGCAGATCGCAGTCCGGCCCTCCGGATCATCACCGCTGCGGCGCGGGAGTCCCTGAAGCCGCTCGGCGTGGCCCAGCGCGGACGGTCGCGGGTGTGGATTGATGATCACGGGTGGTGGCTCGGGGTCGTGGAGTTCACCCCGCCGCGCACGGCCGGCAGTGGTCTGCATGTCGGTGCGATGTGGCTTTGGCACGACGTGGACCACTTGGCCTTCCACATGGACGCAGTCCGAACCGGCTCCGACCTGTTCCGCACCGAGGACCAGTTCACGCCGCTGGCCCGGGAACTCGCCCGACGGGCCGCGGCGGAGGTGACCGTGCTGAGGGAAAAGTTCCCGGCTCTGCCGGACGTTGCCCGATGCCTGACATCCAGGCCGACGCGGCGGGGTTTCCTTTGGGACAGCTTCGACGCCGGAATTGCAGCCGCCCTGGTCGGGGACCCGGACACGGCCCGCGATCACTTCGAGCGCGTCCTTCGAGAGGACCCGCTGGTTCCATGGATGGTCAAAGCCCAGGAGAAGACACGTGAGTTTCACGCGATCGCGGCAGATCACGGCGCCGTGGTCGCCTGGGTCACCGGGGCCGTCGACTCTTGCCGGAGCAAGCTGGGCTTGGATCCCGTGCCGCTCGCGATCAGCTGAATGGATCGGCTCGTCGAGTGGCAGAGCTGCGGTCACGCCAGCAGGACTCGTTTCCGCAACAGGCCGAAGCCGGAACGGCCATACATTTGACGCTTGATCATTTTGATTCGGTTGGCGTGGCCTTCGACGACACCAGAGCTCCAGGGCAGCGTCAGGCCGGCGGTGACGGCGGCGAGATCCCTTTCGAGGCCGTTGGCGAAGGCATGCAGGCTGGGCAGGTCGTCGGCGCGTACTGCCTTGATCCAGTGTGGGAGCTGGTCGCCCTGGAGCTGGGTGAGTATCTTCCCGAACGCGCGGACGTGCCCGGTGAGGGCCTCCAGTTCGGGGCAGCTGGCGAGGACGGAGTTGAGCTTCAGGCGCTCGTTCTCAGGCAGGGTGTCGGGGTGAGTCAGGATCCATCCGGACACCGTGTGCGCGGACGGTGGACGGGCTGCCGGTTCGGCCTGGGTTGTGCGGAACGGCTGGAGGCAGGCGCGGACGGCTCCGTAGCCACCGGTGTAGCCATGCGTCTTGCTCTCTTCCCAAAGGGTCCAGGCGTTCGTGCAGCCCTCGGCCCATCGCTCGTTCAGGTGCGACTTGAAGTCGTCGAGCTTGGTCCTGCGGTTTTGCCACTGTCCATGGAACAGGTCTTCCGGGGCGGCAGCGTCCGCCAAGAGCTTGACCGTGCGATAGGTCATGCCGAGCTGGCGCTGGATCGAGCGTCGGCTGTGGCCGGCGGCCACAGCGCGTGGACGGCGGCGTGCTTGGCGCGGGTGCGGTCGGCGAACCGGTGCCCGGTAAGCGGCGGTCCGAAGGCGGTCACCCGTAGCAGGTTCGCCAGGTCGTCGGCGGTCACCGCCTCCCAACCAGCCCCCCATGCCGATCACGCAGACCCAGCGGTGCTGCATCAGCTGGATGATGGGATGACCGCGGGGATATAGTCCGGCACGAATCGCCCTCCGCCGATCGTAGAAGCTCTGGAAATCGGCGTCGCGGTCCTCTCGCCGGCTCGGGCACACGAACCGCAACCAGATACCCAGTGCTTCTCCGATCGCCAGCTGGCATGAGCGTACGCCTCCTTCTTGGTCGTCCCTCCTGACACCGGCAGGGTTGTCGGTGCGAGGGCGCGAGCCTTACGCCTGCTCGGAGGACCTGTCTCCGGCCGTCAGTGTCTGCACGGCATGGGCGACGTCCCTGCGGAGGGCATCCAGGCTCGCGTCGGGGCCTAGGACCATGCGCCGTAGCTGGGGCATGGCGATGCTCCAGCCGGCCAGGGCGAGGGTGAAGAAGACGCGAGTGCGGGCGTCGTCGCCCCGGCCGCCTACCGCCGCCGCGTTGACCTTGTCCTGGTAGTGGGCCGTGCGAGCCTCCTCCGCTGGCACCGGCTGGTCTCCGATCTCCAGGGCCTCCCACATGACCAGGCGCAGAGCCTCGGGGTGGGCGCGGTGGTAGTCGAAGAGGCGCTCGGCGTAGGCGGGGAGGTCCTGGCCGGGCGGTACGGCGGCGGCGAGTTCGGCCAGCGCGCGTTCCAGGACGACGGCGAAGAGCTTGTTCTTGTCGCCGAAGTAGTCGTAGATCGCTCGCTTGTTGGCCTGGGCCTCGGCAGCGATACGGTCCACCCGTGCCCCGGCGACGCCGTGTGCGGCGAACTCCGCTGTTGCCGCCGCGAGGATGCGTTCTTTGGTCGCCGTGGAGTCGTATGCCATGCATCCCATGGTAACGAACTGGTTCGTTTGACGAATCGGAGACCGACCTGCCAAGCTCTTTCGAACCATCTAGTTCGTTCGTATGGAGGTGTGATGTCCCGGAACGATCCGTCGGGCGCGGGACGGAGGCTGCCCCTGCTCATGGCTCTGGCCTGCGGCGTGGGTGTCTCGAACGTCTACTTCCCGCAGGCACTGACGCCTCTCGTCGCCCACGGCCTTGACGTCGCGCCGGCCACGGCAGCAGCCGTGGCGACGGTGACCCAGCTCGGATACGCGGCCGGGATCTTCCTGCTCGTACCCCTGGGCGACCGCCTCCCCCGGCGCCCGCTGGTCACCGCGTTGCTCGCGGTGACCACTCTTGCCCTCCTGGTCGCCGGTCTGGCCCCGGCCACCGGTCTGCTGCTGGCCGCTGGCACCGTGGTCGGCGTGGCGACCGTGGTCCCGCAAATCCTGCTCCCCATGGCCGCAGGCCTGGTCGGACCGGACCGGCGGGGCAGTGTGATCGGCACTCTTCAGGCCGGGCTGATCGGCGGTATTCTGCTGGCCCGCACCTTCGGCGGCGTACTGGGAGAGCACCTGGGCTGGCGCGCTCCCTATCTCGTCGCGGCAGCCCTCACCGCGCTGCTCGCCACCATTCTCGGCCTCGCCCTGCCGGCCACCGCCCCCGCTGTGCAGGACCGGTACCCGGCACTGCTCGCCGACTCGCTACGGATGCTGCGCAGCGAACGCGATCTGCGGCGCTCGGTGTTCTTCCAGGTCACCCTCTTCGGCGGGTTCAGCGCCGCCTGGACCGCGCTGGCTCTTCTGGTCACCGGCCCCCGATACGACATGGGCACTCAAGCCGTGGGTCTACTCGCTCTGATCGGCGCGGGCAGCATGTTCTGCGCCCCCGCGGCCGGGCGGTGGGTCGACCGGTTCGGCGTCGACCACGTGAACCTGTGGTGCATCCTCTCCGCTCTCGTCGCTGCGGCGGTGCTCACCGCGGGCTCCCTGGGTGGAGCGGCGGGGCTCGTGGCGCTGGCCGTCGGTCTGCTGCTGCTCGACGTGGCCGTGCAGTGTGGGCAGGTCGCCAACCAGGCCCGCATCTTCGCCCTCCGGCCAGAAGCCCGCAGCCGCCTCAACACCGGCTATATGACCTGCGCTTTCCTCGGCGGCAGCGCCGGATCGTGGCTCGGTACGCGCGCCTACGTCCAGATGGGCTGGGATCCCGTATGCGCACTGATCGTACTCGCCGCCCTCCTCGCACTCGCCGCCTATCTGGTCGGTCGCCGCGGGCGGCACAGCGGCCAAAACGCCCGCCCACAGCTGGCGACCGCATCGCAATGAGGCAGACCCCGCCGAGGACACGCCGCAGTGGGCGCGCCCAAGGGCGCCGCGCGACCACGGGCCCGGCGGACAGAGGCGTCGACAGTGACCGGTGAGAACCATCGAGGGACAGACGTGTCCAGAACCATCAGGAGCCGGGCCGTCCCAGAGCCAGCCATCGTGTCACGGTGTCACTTCGCCGCGTCGGCCCGGCACGCCGACGGCCCGCGGCCCGGGCAGCAACGCCGCCAGCAGGCTCGGCTCAGCAGGTGCTGCAACCCCGCGGGAGTCTGGTGACCGGCATGCTCGGCAAGCTGCCAGCTGTTCTTCCGGCCCACTGGTCCGAGCAAGCCGTGCACATAGGCCCGCATTCGCCGCCGAAGATCCACCCGCCCGAAGCGGTGACCGATCCGCACCAGCAGCTCTTCCAGCTCCGCCGACCAGACATCGGGCCGCACATCATCTTGCACGACAAGCACAACGGCCCGCCGCACCCGAAGTCACGAACTCACGCCACCTGACGGCACATCAGCCCAATACACTCATGAATGTGCCTCTGACCAGCAGGAATAGCGAACTGCAACTGGAGTATAGCTCCGGGACCGGCCTTCCGTGTCAGGAGTTGCTCGTGGTCCGGGCAGCGAGCAGGTCGAGCGCGATGTCCACGATCATGTCCTCCTGGCCGCCGACGAGGCCGCGCCGGCCGACCTCCAGCAGCAGCGTGCGGGCGTCGATGCCATAGCGCTGGGCGGCGTTCTCGGCGTGGCGCAGGAAGGACGAGTAGACGCCGCCGTAGCCGAGAGTGAGGGTCTCGCGGTCGACCTGGACCGGACGATCGCGCAGGGGGCGGACCAGGTCGTCGGCGGCGTCCTGGAGAGCGAACAGGTCGCAGCCGTGCTTCCAATCCTGCAGGTTGGCCACTGCGATGAAGGCCTCGATTGGGCAGTTGCCGGCCCCGGCACCCTGTCCGGCGAGGGAGGCGTCTACCCGGGTCACGCCCTCCTCGACGGCGACGACGCTGTTGGCCACCGACAGCGAGAGGTTCTCGTGCGCGTGGATACCGATCTCGGTGGTCTCGTCGAGTACGTCCCGGTAGGCGCGGACTCGCTCACGCACCCCGTCCAGGGTGAGGCGACCGCCGGAATCGGTGACGTAGACGCACTGGGCGCCGTAGGACTCCATGAGCTTGGCCTGCGCGGCGAGTTGGGGAGCCTCGGCCATGTGGCTCATCATCAGGAAGCCGGACACGTCCATGCCCAGCTCGCGCGCCTTGGCGATGTGCTGGGCGGAGATGTCGGCCTCGGTGCAATGCGTCGCGACTCGGACCGAGCGCACGCCGAGGGCGTGGGCGCGCTCCAGTTCGGCGATGGTGCCGATACCCGGCAGCAGGAGCGTGGTCAGGACGGCGTGGTCGATCGCGTCCGCCGCGGCCTCGATCCACTCCCAGTCGGTGTGGCTGCCCGGACCGTAGTTCAGCGACCCGCCCGCCAGGCCGTCGCCATGGGCCACCTCGATGGCGTCGACACCGGCGGCGTCGAGGGCGGACGCGATACGTCCCACCTCGGCGGGGTCGATACGGTGCCGGATGGCGTGCATGCCGTCCCGCAGAGTGACGTCCTGGATGTAGAGCCTGCGGTTCATCGCTGAGCCTCCGCGATCGACTCGGCGACGCGCAGGGCGGCCGACGTCATGATGTCGAGGTTTCCGGCGTAGGCCGGGAGGTAGTGGGCGGCGCCTTCGACTTCGAGGAAGACCGACACCCTGGTGGTGACCGGACCGGCACCCTGCGGCAGCAGCGTGTGCACCGGCTCGGAGAGGTCCACGGGTGTGAACTGCACCTCCTGCTTCAGCCGGTAGCCGGGCACATACTGGGCGACCTGTTCGGCCATCTCCTTGACGGAGGTACGGATGGCGTCGTGGTCTGCGTCGCCGATGAGGCAGAACACCGTGTCCCGCATGATCAGCGGCGGTTCCGCCGGGTTGAGGATGATGACCGCCTTGCCGCGTGCCGCGCCGCCGACGGTCTTGATGGCGTGGGATGTGGTCTCGGTGAACTCGTCGATGTTGGCGCGGGTGCCCGGGCCAGCCGACTTGGAGGCGATGGAAGCGACGATCTCCGCGTAGTGCACGTCGGTGACCGCGGAGACGGCCGCGACCATAGGGATGGTGGCCTGCCCCCCGCACGTAACCATGTTGACGTTGTCCACGCCCGCGTCGAGGTGCTCGTCCAGGTTGACCGGAGGGACGACGAACGGGCCGATGGCGGCCGGCGTGAGGTCGATGAGCTTCTTGCCGAACGGCGCGAGCCTGTGGGCGTTGGCGATGTGCGCCTTCGCCGAGGTCGCGTCGAAGATCACCTCGATCTCTTCGAAGTACGGCATGGCGATCAGGCCCTCGACGCCCTCATGGGTGGTGGGCACCTTGAGCCGGGCGGCGCGGGCGAGGCCGTCGGAGTCGGGGTCGATGCCGACCATGGCGGCGACCTCGAGAGTGTCCGACAGGCGCAGGATCTTGATCATCAGGTCGGTGCCGATGTTGCCCGAGCCGATGATGGCGACCTTGGTCTTATGGGGGGTCATGCGTCCCTCTTCTCGGAGAATGCGGCGGTGACCTCGCCCAGCGAGGTGATCTCGGCCCGGATCCGGGTACCGGGAGGAGCCGGGACCATCGGGCCCAGCGCGCCGGAGAGGACGACTTGTCCGGCGCGCAGCGGCTCACCGAACTCGCGCGCGGTACGGGCCAGCCAGGCCAGGGCGGCCAGCGGGTCGCCCAGGCAGGCGGCGCCGGAGCCCTCGGAGACGAGGACGTCGTCGGCGTACATCCGCATGCTGGTCTCCCGCGGCTCGAACTCGTCGAGGGTGAGCCGGCGTCCGGCCAGGACGAACAGTCCGCTGGAGGCGTTGTCCGCGACCGTGTCGGCAAGCGAGATGTCCCAGTCGGCGATGCGGCTGTCGACGATCTCCAGGGCGGCCACCGCGTAGTCGACCGCGTCTCTCACCTGCTGGGGGCCGAGGTCGCCGACGGCCAGATCGGACTTGAGGACGAAGGCGATCTCCGCCTCCGCCTTGGGCTGAAGCAGTCGCACAGAGGGCACCTCCGGCTCCGCCGATACGTCCATGTCGGCGAACAGCACACCGAAGTCCGGCTGGTCGACGCCCAGTTGGCGTTGCACCGCGGGCGAGGTCAGGCCGATCTTCCGGCCGACCACCACGGCGCCCGCGCTCAGCCTGCGCCGGATCAGTTCCTGCTGCACGGCATAGGCGGCGTCGATGTCCTGGGTGCCGAGCACATCGCGCACCGGGGCGACGGCCCGGCTCAGCTCCACGGCTTCGGCCAGCCGCGCGGCGGCCCGCGCGACCGCGTTCGAGTCAACTGTCATGGCGGTTCACCGCCCCTTCGCGGTGGTCACGGCGAACCCGGCGATCCAGGCGGGGATCGCCTCGTAAAAGCGGGAGGTCATCTCGTACGACCCCGAGGCCGCGGCCAGGGAGGCGTACGCGGCGATCCACGTACGGACCTCGTGGGCGGAGCCACCGCCCTCCCGGGCCATCCCCTCCACCGTCCAGGAGTCGAACTCCGCCAGCTCACCCTTCTCGAGGTGGTCCAGAAGCCGATTGTCCCAGGCCGGGTTGATCGGGATCATGCCGGCCGACCCTGCAGCGTACTCGCGCCCTGCACGGATGACCCGCTCCTCGCCCTTGGCCCGCTGTTCGGGCGTCGGCGGGTGCCCCTCAATGAGCGCGTCGGCGACCCGCGGCGGCGCACCCTCCAGCACCGGTACGGGCGGGTCGTGCGACAGGCCGCCGGAGGCGAGGAAGAGCACTCGCTTGTCGAGGTCCGCGGCGGCCTCTCCGACCGCCGTTCCCAGGGCCCGGATGCGGCTCACGGGCCCGAGCGGGGTCGCCACGCCGTTGACGAAGACAGGGACAACCGGAACGCGGTCGATGCCGCCGAAGAGTACTTCGAGGGGCTGGGCGAAACCGTGGTCGACGGTCATCCGGGCGGAGACGGTGAGGTCCACACCGCGGTCGAGCACACCTTGGGCCAGCGCCTTCGCGGCGTCCGTGTCGACCGACAGCGGACCGGCCTCGGAGCCGAAGTCACCCACCGCGTGGGCCTCGGTGGCCAGACAGAAGGGGGGCATCTCCTTGTAAAAGAAGCCGTTGTAGTGGTCCGGCGCGTACAGCACCACGAGTTCGGGGGCGAAGTCGTGGATGAAGTCCCTGGCCGTGTCGACGGCCTGGTCCACCCGGTCCAGGACGTCGGGAGCGGGGTCGTTCTTGCCGATGAGGGGCGAGTGGGACAGCCCGACGGCTGCTGCGGTCATGGTGACCCTTCTTTACTGGTGGGGGGCCGGCGGGTGGATGACGACCTTGCCGGTGAGGCCGCCGTCGATCATCAGCTGGAAGCCTTTGTGGATGTCCTCGAGCGGGAGCGCCCGGTCGATCACGGGGCGGACGCCGGTGGCCTCCATCATCCGCAGCATGGCGACCAGTTCGTTGCGGGTGCAGCCGGTGGACCCAAGGATGCGCTGTTGGAGGTAGAAGACGCGGCCCAAGTCGGCGGGCGGGTTCGTACCGCTCGTCGCGCCGGCGATCACGATCGTGCCGCCGGGGCGCAGCGACTTCATCGAGTGCGACCAGGTCGCTTCTCCGACCGTCTCGATCACGACGTCGACCTTCTCGGGCAGCCGTTCGCCGGTGGGCAGTGCCGACCGGGCGCCCCAGTTCTCGGCCTCCGCCTGCTTGTCCTCGCTGCGGCTGGTGGCGTAGACGACGGCTCCGGCGGCCACGGCGAGCTTGATCGCGGCGGACGCGACGCCCCCACCGGCGCCCTGCACCAGCACACGGTCGCCAGCGGTGATCCGGGCCTGGGTGAACAGCATGCGGTAAGCCGTGGTCCAGGCGACGGGCAGGCAGGCGGCCTCGTCGAAGGACAGCCACTCGGGCTTCGGGACCAGGTTGCGGGTGGGGATGGTCAGGTACTCGGCGAAGGCCCCGTCGTGCTGCTCGGACAGCAGCGCCCGGTTCGGGTCCAGCGTCTCGTCGCCGCGCCCGGCGTCCGGATCCCCCAGCACGGGGTGGACGATCACCTCGTTGCCGTCCTCGTCGTATCCGGCGGCATCGCACCCCAGGATGATCGGGAGCCGGTCCGCAGGGTGTCCCACGCCGCGCAGCGTCCACAGGTCGTGCATGTTCAGGGACGAGGCCACGACGCGGACGAGTGACCAGCCCGGGCGTGGGACCGGCTTCGGGACGTCGCGGACTTCCAGCCCCGACAGCGGGTCGGTGGCGTTCTGGGATATGGCGGTAGCAGCAAGCACGAGGCCACGGTCGCCTCTGTCCTGCCTTCCGCCCTAGCGTGTGTGCCGCTGGACAGCACACGCACCGTAGCGGGTCCTGCGCGCGGCACAAAAGCGGCGAGGGCATGCCTGTTCCCCACGGCATTCCCCGGCGCCCGCCAGTCCGTGCAGATCAAGCGCCACCGCACCGACCGCGCGCTCGGCAAGACCACGATGAAGACCGTCTACGGTGTCACCAGCCTCACCGCCGGGCAGGCCGCGCCCACCCGGCGCACGAAGCTGATCAAGTACGCCGGCTCCACCGCGGCCAGCATGTCCACGCTCACGACCTCACGGGCGAGCGCGTCGCGACTGTCGGTGATCGCCCCTTCCGACGCCGGCTTCGCCGCCGTCCGGGCCATGGCGGCGATCCGGCGCCGACGGGGTGATCGGCGCCCGGCACCGGGTGGCTGATCATGGCCGCGAGCTCTCGTCGTACAGCGTTCGCAGCTCACGTTTCAGGATCTTGCCACTCGGGTTCTTGGGCAGCGACTCCACGATGAAGATCTTCTTCGGCACCTTGTAGCCCGCCAGGCTGTTCGCACAGAAGGCACGCAACGTTTCGCCGTCGGCCTCGGCGCCGTCCCGCAGCACCACCGTAGCCGTGACCCGCTCCACCCATTTCGGATCCGGTGTTCCGAACGCCGCCGCTTCGAGGACATCCGGATGCTCGTAGAGCCTTTCCTCGACCTCACGGCTGGCCACGTTCTCACCGCCGGACTTGATCATGTCCTTGATCCGGTCGACGATCGTCAATCGGCCGTCAGGTGACATCACGGCCAGGTC
>NZ_JBEYFC010000296.1:0-11148 GCF_040634175.1 Streptomyces sp. NPDC007162 | reverse complement strand
GGGTCGTCAGGCGCACCCGCCGCGTACCGTCAGCCAACAGTTCGACCCGTGCGGCGACGAGATACATGAGGCGCTGGACCCCGTGGTGACGGCGCTGACAGGGGTCCCGGCGCGGATGTAGCGGCCCTCCGCATCCGGGCGCGCACACCGCGCGTCCGTGGCATACCGGGCCTACATTGGACCTACGTCACCGCCGACCGCCCGGAGCCTGTCATGTCGGTCATCCCTGCCCTCGACGAGGGCGATCTGCTGCTGCGGCGCCAGGACCCGGAGCTGGCCGAGCTCCTGCTGGGGGAGCTGGCCCGGCAGTCGACGTCGTTGCAGCTGATCGCCGCCGAGAACTTCAGCTCCCCGGCCGTGCTGGCGGCGCTCGGCTCACCGCTCGCCAACAAGTACGCCGAGGGGTATCCGGGCGCCCGGTACCACGGCGGCTGCGAGATCGTCGACGTCGCCGAGCGGCTCGCCGTCGACCGCGCCAAGGCCCTGTTCGGCGCCGCCCACGCCAACGTGCAGTCCCACTCGGGCTCCTCCGCCGTGCTGGCGGCCTACGCCGCGCTGCTGCGCCCCGGTGACACCGTGCTCGCCCTCGGACTGCCCTACGGCGGCCATCTCACGCACGGGTCGCCGGCCAACTTCTCCGGCCGCTGGTTCGACTTCATCGGCTACGGGGTGGACGCGGAGAGCGGACTCGTCGACTACGACCAGGTACGGGCGCTGGCCAGGTCGCACCGGCCCAAGGCGATCGTGTGCGGGTCCATCGCCTACCCCCGCCACCTCGACTACGCCGTCTTCCGGGAGATCGCCGACGAGGTCGGCGCGTACCTGATCGCCGACGCCGCCCACCCGATCGGGCTGGTCGCCGGGGGAGCGGCGCCGAATCCGGTGCCCTACGCCGACGTGGTGTGCGCGACCACGCACAAGGTGCTGCGCGGGCCGCGCGGCGGGATGCTGCTGTGCCAGGCGCCCGAGCTGGCCGAGCGCCTGGACCGGGCGGTGTTCCCGTTCACCCAGGGCGGCGCGCAGATGCACAGCGTCGCCGCCAAGGCGGTCGCGTTCGGGGAGGCGGCGACACCGGCGTTCAGCGCCTACGCCCATCAGGTGGTCGCCAACGCGAAGGTGCTCGCGGCCCGTCTCGCCGAGCAGGGGCTCGTGGTCACGACCGGCGGCACCGACACTCATCTGATCACCGCCGACCCCGCCCCGCTCGGGGTGGAGGGGCGCGTCGCCCGGGGACGGCTCGCCGCCGCCGGGATCGTCCTCGACTGCTGTGCCCTTCCGCACGGCGACGCACGCGGGCTGCGGCTGGGCACGGCGGCCGTGACCACCCAGGGCATGGGTGAGCCGGAGATGACCCGGATCGCGGACCTGCTGGCGGCCGTGGTGCGCGGCAGAGCGGAGGTGGGGAGGGTGCGTGACGAGGTGCGGGAGCTCACAGGTAGATTTCCGCCGTATCCCCGCTGAGACGGGGTAGGCGCAGCGTCGTACACACCGTTGTGCGCCCGGTTCACAGCCGCACGTGCAACCATCGTCGCTACCCGGAAGTCCCCATACATATGCGTCCCTCGCTAGGGTGTGGGGCTGTGATGGCCAGCGAGACCTGTGGGGAAGCCCGTGCGTGAATACCTGCTGACGCTCTG
Organism: Streptomyces sp. NPDC007162; assembly: GCF_040634175.1. NCBI lineage: Bacteria > Bacillati > Actinomycetota > Actinomycetes > Kitasatosporales > Streptomycetaceae > Streptomyces > Streptomyces sp. NPDC007162. The sequence continues at coordinate 9,511 of NZ_JBEYFC010000296.1, read as the reverse complement.
CATCACGGCCGCGGTGACGTATCTGCTGACAGGGCCGGTACGGAAGTTCGCGATCGTGGCCGGGGCGATGCCGGAGATCAGGGCCCGTGACGTGCACCGGGAACCCACTCCGCGGCTCGGCGGTATCGCCATGTTCTTCGGGCTGTGCGCGGGTCTGCTGGTCGCCGACCACATGACCAACCTCAACGAGGTCTTCGAGAAGTCCAACGAGCCGCGCGCGCTGCTCTCCGGGGCGGCCCTGATCTGGCTGATCGGTGTGCTCGACGACAAGTTCGAGATCGACGCCCTGATCAAGCTGGGCGGCCAGATGATCGCCGCGGGCGTCATGGTCATGCAGGGCCTGACGATCCTGTGGCTGCCCATCCCGGGTGTCGGCACGGTGGCGCTGACCCCGTGGCAGGGCACCCTGCTGACGGTGGCGCTGGTGGTGATCACCATCAACGCGGTGAACTTCGTGGACGGCCTGGACGGTCTGGCCTCCGGCATGGTGTGCATCGCCGCCGCGGCGTTCTTCATGTACGCCTACCGGATCTGGTACTCGTACGGCATCGAGGCCGCCGCCCCGGCCACGCTGTTCTCGGCGATCCTGATGGGCATGTGCCTGGGTTTCCTGCCGCACAACATGCACCCCGCGCGGATCTTCATGGGGGACTCCGGCTCGATGCTGATCGGCCTGGTGCTGGCCGCGGGCGCGATCTCGGTCACGGGCCAGGTGGACCCGGACGTGATGAACCTGTTCGCCGGGTCCGAGCGCAACGCGGTGCACCAGATGGTGCCGGTCTACATCCCGCTGCTGCTGCCACTGACGATCATCGCGGTGCCGGCCGCCGACCTGGTCCTCGCGATCGTGCGGCGCACCTGGCGCGGCCAGTCGCCGTTCGCGGCGGACCGCGGGCACCTGCACCACCGGCTGCTGGAAGTGGGCCACTCGCACAGCAGGGCCGTGCTGATCATGTACTTCTGGGCGGCCCTGATCGCCTTCGGGGCGCTGGCCTACTCCGTGAACTCCGCGTCCATGTGGATCGTGCTCGGTGTGGTCTTCTTCAGCGCGGTCGGTCTGGCGCTGCTCCTGCTGCCGCGCTTCACGCCGCGGGCCCCGATGTGGGCGCAGGCCTTCGTGCCGCCGCGCTACCGCCGCCGCAGGGCCGCCCTGGCGGCCCAGGCGCCCGCCGCCGCAACTCCGCAGCCGGCGGCCGTCGTTGCGGCTGCGGAGTGCGAGGAGGAGGCCGTCGGACACCGCTCCGCGGTGGCCGCCTCGGTGGGTCAGGTCAACGGTGCGACGGCCATCGGAGGCCGCTCCCGCTCCCTGGACCGGCGCACCTCCGGAAGCTCGCACTGACACTCGCCAAGGTAAGAATCTGACTAGAGCATTGCCAAGTCGTGGGGGAGTAAACACCCCCAATACCAGACAGAACGGCTCGGTTTTCGCTCAGACGGGCAGGTTCACTCTCATGTGTGACAGCAAGCACACCCAACAGGTAAAGACCTCATCAAATAGTTTGTGATACGGTTCACGAGAACCCCGGACAGAGCCGACGGACGCAACCGCGTTGGTCCATTGGCGTGAGGCAGGCGTGAGCTTTTCGCCCCTCCGACCGGGACTACGCTCGTCCATGACGACACCCTGCCCCCTGCGAAAGCGGAGTTGCCGCCATGCCGTCCAATGACGCCCGGATCCTGGCCCAGGCCGCCGTACCCACGGCCGCCGTCGGCGTGCTCGCCGCCGTCGTCGGTGGTGTGGTCGCGGGCGGCAAGGGAGTGATCGGGGCGCTCGTCGGGACGGTGATCGTGATCCTCTTCATGGGGATCGGTCTCTATGTCCTGCAGCGCACGGCCAGGTCCATGCCGCAGCTCTTCCAGATGATGGGCCTGATGCTCTACGCGGCCCAGCTCCTGCTGCTGGTCGTCTTCATGGCCGTGTTCAAGAACACGACGCTGTTCAACCCCCGGGCCTTCGCCATCACGCTCGTGGTCGCCACCCTCACGTGGATCGCCGCGCAGACCCGCGCCCACATGAAGGCCAAGATCCTCTACGTCGAACCGGACGAGGCCGACAAGGCCGAGAAGACCGGGCATTCGTCGTGAGGGGTAGGGCCGGGATAAAGGCGTACGAGAGATCCTGCTATCGTCCGGTGCCAACTGCGGCATCGCGGGCGCGGGCATCTGAGCTGACGCCTGCTCAATCGCGAGGCGAGATGCCCCCCAGCCGCCCCCACATCCGTAACACCAGTCCCGTGCCGAACCGCGGCCCTGCGCCGCGCCGACACAACGAGGTTGCCGTACCCATGCGCCACGATGAAGGAGCCCGCGGTGAGTGCTGACCCGACGCAGACGCTCGCTTTCGACACGAGCTGCCACCTGTTCGACGGGTGTGGCTTCCCGGCTCCGGGCCTGCACTCGTTCCTGTTCAAGCCGCTCTTCGGCGACGCGGACAGCAACGTGTACTTCAACAAGACGATGCTGCTGGCGCTGCTCGGGTCGATCATCATCGTGGGCTTCTTCTGGGCCGCCTTCGCGCGCCCGAAGGTTGTCCCGGGCAAGCTCCAGATGATCGCCGAGACCGGCTACGACTTCGTCCGTCGCGGTGTCGTCTACGAGACCATCGGCAAGAAGGAAGGCGAGAAGTACGTCCCGTTCGTCGTCTCGCTGTTCTTCTTCATCTGGATGATGAACCTGTGGTCGATCATCCCGATCGCCCAGTTCCCGGTCACCGCGATCATCTCGTACCCCGCGGTGCTGGCCGCCCTCGTGTACATCACGTGGGTCGTGCTCACCTTCAAGCGCCAGGGTTTCGTCGGCTTCTTCAAGAACGTCACCGGCTACGACAAGACGCTCGGCGGGGTCCTCCCGCTGTCGATGACGATCGAGTTCTTCTCGAACCTCATCGTCCGGCCGTTCACCCACGCCGTACGACTCTTCGCGAACATGTTCGCCGGTCACACCCTGCTGCTGCTCTTCACGATCGCCAGCTGGTACATGCTGAACGGCATCGGCATCGCCTACTCCGGTGTCTCGTTCGTCATGGTCCTCGTGATGACCGCCTTCGAGCTCTTCATCCAGGCTGTCCAGGCCTACGTCTTCGTACTGCTGACCTGCAGCTACATCCAGGGCGCGCTCGCCGAGCACCACTGAGCGCCAACCCGACCACCCACCCAGACATCCGGTGGCCAACCCCCACCGGTCATTGAAAGAGAAGGAAGAACCGGCATGTCCGCTCTCGAAACCATTGCCGCCGGCGTCCAGATCAAGGGCAACCTCGGTTCCATCGGTTACGGCCTCGCGGCGATCGGCCCGGGCGTCGGTATCGGCATCATCTTCGGCAACGGCACGCAGGCGCTCGCCCGGCAGCCCGAGGCCGCCGGCCTCATCCGCGCCAACCAGATCCTCGGCTTCGCCTTCTGTGAGGCGCTCGCCCTGATCGGTCTGGTCATGCCGTTCGTCTACCCGACCTCCTGACCCGACCGTCGCGCACCATTAGACGAAAGGCACTGATATGAGCCCCCTGGTTCAGCTGGCGGCGGAGGAGGCCGAGAACCCTCTCATCCCGCCGATTCCAGAGCTCGTCATCGGCCTCATCGCCTTCGTCATCGTCTTCGGCTTCCTCGCCAAGAAGCTCCTTCCGAACATCAACAAGGTTCTGGAGCAGCGCCGCGAGGCGATCGAGGGCGGTATCGAGAAGGCCGAGGCCGCGCAGACCGAGGCCCAGAGCGTCCTTGAGCAGTACAAGGCCCAGCTCGCCGAGGCCCGGCACGAGGCCGCGCGCCTGCGCCAGGAGGCTCAGGAGCAGGGCGCCGCGCTCATTGCCGAGATGCGCGCCGAGGGCCAGCGGCAGCGTGAGGAGATCGTCGCCGCCGGTCACGCCCAGATCGAGGCCGACCGCAAGTCGGCCGCGCAGGCCCTGCGTCAGGACGTCGGCCAGCTGGCCACCGACCTGGCCGGCAAGCTCGTCGGCGAGTCCCTCGAGGACCACGCCCGGCAGAGCCGCGTGATCGACCGCTTCCTCGACGAGCTCGAGGAGAAGGCCGAGGCGGCTCGATGACAGCGCACGGAGCGAGCCGCGAGGCCCTGGCAGCCGGACGCGAGCGTCTCGACGCGCTGACGGACTCCGTGTCCGTGGACGCGACGCGGCTCGCCGACGAGCTGGCGGCCGTCACCGCGCTGCTCGACCGCGAGGCGGGCCTGCGTCGGGTCCTCACCGACCCGGCGCAGTCCGGCGAGGCCAAGGCCGAGCTGGTCCGGCGCCTGGTCGGCGGGCAGGTCTCCGGGACCACCGCCGACGTGGTGGCCGGTCTGGTCCGCTCCCGCTGGTCGCAGCCCCGTGACCTGGTGGACGCGCTGGAGGAGCTGGCGGACGTCGCCGACCTCACCGCCGCGCAGAAGTCGGGCGCGCTGGACGACGTCGAGGACGAGCTGTTCCGGTTCGGCCGGATCGTCTCCTCCAGCACCGAGCTGCGCGCCGCGCTCACCGACCGCAAGGCCACCGGCGCCGCCAAGATCGAGCTGCTGCACCGGCTGCTCGGCGGCCGGGCCAAGCCGGCCACCGAGCGTCTGGTCACGCGCCTTGTGACCGCGCCGCGGGGACGTAGCCTGGAAGCGGGCCTGGAGGCCCTGTCCAAGCTCGCCGCGGAGCGCCGCAACCGCGTCGTCGCCGTCGTCACCTCGGCGGTCCCGCTGAGCGAGCCGCAGAAGCAGCGCCTGGGCGCCGCCCTCGCGAAGCTCTACGGCCGCACGATGCACCTGAACCTCGACGTCGACCCCGACGTCGTCGGCGGGATCCGGGTGCAGGTCGGTGACGAGGTCATCAACGGTTCGATCGCGGACCGGCTCGAGGACGCGGCCCGCCGCATGGCGAGCTAGCACCCAACTCAAGAGTCAGTACGTACTTACGGCCCTGGTTGGGCCGGTGTGCAGAAGAATCCTGGGGGTCGCCCCCAGACCCCCCAAGTGAAACTTCGGGCCCAACAAGGAGAGCAGGGAACCCAGATGGCGGAGCTCACGATCCGGCCGGAGGAGATCCGGGACGCGCTGGAGAACTTCGTCCAGTCGTACCAGCCGGACGCGGCCTCGCGCGAGGAGGTCGGTACGGTCACCCTTGCCGGCGACGGCATCGCGAAGGTCGAGGGTCTTCCCTCGGCCATGGCCAACGAACTGCTGAAGTTCGAGGACGGCACCCTCGGCCTCGCGCTGAACCTGGAAGAGCGCGAGATCGGCGCCATCGTCCTCGGTGAGTTCAGCGGCATCGAGGAGGGTCAGCCGGTGCAGCGCACCGGTGAGGTCCTTTCCGTCGCGGTCGGCGAGGGCTACCTCGGCCGCGTCGTCGACCCGCTCGGCAACCCGATCGACGGCCTCGGCGAGATCGAGACGTCCGGCCGCCGCGCCCTGGAGCTGCAGGCTCCCGGCGTCATGGCCCGTAAGTCGGTGCACGAGCCGATGGAGACCGGCTACAAGGCCGTCGACGCCATGACCCCGGTCGGCCGCGGCCAGCGTCAGCTGATCATCGGCGACCGCCAGACCGGCAAGACCGCCCTGGCCGTCGACACGATCATCAACCAGCGCGACAACTGGCGCTCGGGCGACCCGAAGAAGCAGGTCCGCTGCGTCTACGTCGCCATCGGCCAGAAGGGCTCGACCATCGCCTCCGTGCGGGGCGCCCTGGAAGAGGCCGGCGCGCTGGAGTACACGACCATCGTCGCCGCCCCGGCGTCCGACCCGGCCGGCTTCAAGTACCTGGCGCCGTACACCGGCTCGGCCATCGGCCAGCACTGGATGTACGACGGCAAGCACGTCCTCATCATCTTCGACGACCTCTCGAAGCAGGCCGACGCCTACCGCGCCGTGTCCCTGCTGCTGCGCCGCCCGCCGGGCCGCGAGGCCTACCCGGGTGACGTCTTCTACCTGCACTCCCGTCTCCTGGAGCGCTGCGCCAAGCTCTCCGACGACATGGGTGCCGGCTCGATGACCGGTCTGCCGATCGTCGAGACCAAGGCCAACGACGTCTCGGCGTTCATCCCGACCAACGTCATCTCCATCACCGACGGCCAGTGCTTCCTGGAGTCGGACCTGTTCAACGCCGGTCAGCGCCCCGCGCTGAACGTCGGTATCTCCGTCTCCCGAGTCGGTGGTTCCGCCCAGCACAAGGCGATGAAGCAGGTCTCCGGCCGACTGCGTCTGGACCTCGCCCAGTACCGCGAGCTGGAGGCGTTCGCCGCCTTCGGTTCCGACCTGGACGCCGCGTCGAAGTCGCAGCTGGAGCGCGGCCAGCGTCTGGTCGAGCTGCTCAAGCAGGCTCAGTACCAGCCGATGCCGACCGAGGACCAGGTCGTCTCCGTGTGGGCCGGCACCACCGGCAAGATGGACGACGTCCCGGTCTCCGACATCCGCCGCTTCGAGAAGGAGCTGCTGGAGTACCTGCACCGCAAGGAGCAGGGCCTCATGACCTCCATCAAGGAGGGCGGCAAGATGTCGGACGACACCCTCACCGCTGTTGCCGACGCGATCGCCGAGTTCAAGAAGCAGTTCGAGACCTCGGACGGCAAGCTTCTCGGCGAGGACGCCCCGGCCGCGGCCAAGTGACGTAAGGAAGGGACCTGACTCATGGGAGCCCAGCTCCGGGTCTACAAGCGTCGCATCCGATCCGTCACCGCGACCAAGAAGATCACCAAGGCGATGGAGATGATCGCCGCCTCGCGTGTCGTCAAGGCGCAGCGCAAGGTGCGGGCCTCCGCGCCGTACGCGACCGAGCTCACCCGCGCGGTCACGGCGGTCGGTACCGGGTCGAACACCAAGCACCCGCTGACCACCGAGGCGGAGACGCCGACGCGTTCCGCGGTGCTGCTCCTGACGAGCGACCGCGGTCTCGCCGGTGCCTTCAACTCCAACGCGATCAAGGCCGCCGAGCAGCTGACGGCGCGCCTCGAGGCGGAGGGCAAGGAGGTCGACACGTACATCGTCGGCCGCCGCGGTCTGGCCCACTACAACTTCCGCGAGCGCAAGGTCGTGGAGTCGTGGTCGGGCTTCACCGACGAGCCCTCGTACGCGGACGCCAAGAAGGTCGCGGCGCCGCTGATCGAGGCCATCGAGACGGAGACGGCGGACGGCGGGGTGGACGAACTCCACATCGTCTACACCGAGTTCGTGTCGATGATGACGCAGACGGCGCTCGACGCCCGGCTGCTGCCGCTGCGCCTCGAAGAGGTCGTGGAGGAGGGCGCCGCCAAGGGCGACGAGATCCTCCCGCTGTACGACTTCGAGCCCTCGGCGGAGGACGTCCTCGACGCCCTGCTGCCGCGCTACGTGGAGAGCCGCATCTACAACGCGCTGCTCCAGTCGGCGGCTTCGAAGCACGCCGCCACGCGGCGTGCGATGAAGTCGGCCACCGACAACGCGGGCGAGCTGATCAACACGCTCTCCCGTCTTGCCAACGCGGCCCGCCAGGCCGAAATCACCCAGGAAATCAGCGAGATCGTCGGAGGCGCCAGCGCCCTGGCCGACGCGACCGCGGGGAGTGACCGATAAATGACCACCACTGTTGAGACCGCGACGGCCACGGGCCGCGTCGCCCGGGTCATCGGCCCGGTCGTCGACGTGGAGTTCCCCGTCGACGCGATGCCGGAGATCTACAACGCGCTGCACGTCGAGGTGGCCGACCCGGCCAACGCCGGCGAGAAGAAGACGCTGACCCTGGAGGTCGCCCAGCACCTGGGTGACGGCCTGGTCCGCACCATCTCGATGCAGCCCACCGACGGTCTGGTCCGCCAGGCCCCGGTCACCGACACCGGCGACGGCATCACCGTCCCGGTCGGCGACTTCACCAAGGGCAAGGTGTTCAACACCCTCGGTGAGGTGCTGAACGTCGACGAGCAGTACACGGGCGAGCGCTGGTCCATCCACCGCAAGGCCCCGAACTTCGACGAGCTCGAGTCGAAGACCGAGATGTTCGAGACCGGCGTCAAGGTCATCGACCTGCTCACCCCGTACGTCAAGGGTGGCAAGATCGGTCTGTTCGGCGGTGCCGGCGTCGGCAAGACGGTGCTCATCCAGGAGATGATCTACCGCGTCGCCAACAACCACGACGGTGTCTCCGTGTTCGCCGGTGTCGGCGAGCGCACCCGTGAGGGCAACGACCTCATCGAGGAGATGGCCGATTCGGGCGTCATCGACAAGACCGCCCTGGTCTTCGGCCAGATGGACGAGCCCCCGGGCACCCGTCTGCGCGTCGCGCTGGCCGGCCTCACCATGGCCGAGTACTTCCGTGACGTCCAGAAGCAGGACGTGCTGTTCTTCATCGACAACATCTTCCGCTTCACGCAGGCCGGTTCCGAGGTCTCGACCCTGCTCGGCCGCATGCCCTCCGCGGTGGGCTACCAGCCGAACCTGGCCGACGAGATGGGTCTCCTCCAGGAGCGCATCACCTCGACCCGTGGTCACTCGATCACCTCGATGCAGGCGATCTACGTCCCCGCGGACGACCTGACCGACCCGGCCCCGGCCACCACCTTCGCCCACCTCGACGCGACGACGGTGCTCTCCCGTCCGATCTCGGAGAAGGGCATCTACCCGGCCGTGGACCCGCTGGACTCCACGTCCCGGATCCTGGACCCGCGCTACATCGCGGCGGACCACTACAACACCGCGATGCGCGTGAAGACGGTCCTCCAGAAGTACAAGGACCTCCAGGACATCATCGCGATCCTCGGTATCGACGAGCTGGGCGAGGAGGACAAGCTCACCGTCCACCGCGCCCGTCGCGTGGAGCGCTTCCTGTCCCAGAACACCCACGTCGCCAAGCAGTTCACCGGCGTCGACGGGTCGGACGTCCCGCTGGACGAGTCGATCGCCGCGTTCAACGCGATCATCGACGGCGAGTACGACCACTTCCCGGAGCAGGCGTTCTTCCTGTGCGGTGGTATCGAGGACCTCAAGGCCAACGCCAAGGAGCTGGGCGTCTCCTGAGCCCTGTGCTCTGACGGAGGGGGCGGGCGCGTCCCGCCCCCTCTCTCACGCCCCTTAGAATTGACCCCAACACCCGGCACCCCCTGCCGGGTGGTGACCCGAGGAGCCACCTTGGCTGCTGAGCTGCACGTCGCGCTGGTCGCGGCCGACCGAGAGGTCTGGTCCGGCGAGGCCACCCTGGTCGTCGCGCGCACCACGTCCGGCGACATCGGCGTCATGCCCGGTCACCAGCCGCTGCTCGGTGTGCTGGAGTCGGGCCCGGTGACCATCCGTACGAGTGAAGGCACCACGGTCGTCGCCGCGGTGCACGGCGGTTTCATCTCGTTCGCGGACAACAAGCTGTCGCTGCTGGCCGAGATCGCCGAGCTGTCGGACGAGATCGACGTCCAGCGTGTCGAGCGGGAGCTGGAGCGTGCGAAGGCGGAGGGTGACGCCACCGCCGAGCGGCGCGCCGACGTCCGCCTGCGGGCGGCGACAGCACGCTGACACTGCACGCTGTGCAGTGCGTGACCGGCTGGCGGGTGCCCGACACGCCCTTCGAAGGCGTGCGCCTCTCACA